>JAJDFU010000495.1 GCA_020528935.1 Saprospiraceae bacterium
TTAAAAGCCGAACGGTAAATTCACCCCTTATGGCAACCTATACCCTACGCGTCAACGGTCAGTCTCGCAGTGTGGAAGTCGATCCGGACACCCCCTTGCTGTGGGTGCTCCGCGATCAGCTCGGGCTCCTGGGCACCAAATACGCCTGCGGCATCGCCCAATGCGGCACCTGCACCGTCCACCTCAACGGCACGCCCATGCGCTCCTGTACCATGCCCATATCTACGGTGGGCAATGCCGAAGTGACCACCATCGAAGGCCTGTCCGAAAAGGTCGACCATCCTGTGCAGCGCGCCTGGCGGGAGCACGATGTGGTGCAATGCGGTTACTGCCAGGCCGGCCAGATCATGACGGCCGCTGCCTTCCTGCGCGACAACCCCAATCCCACCGAGGAGCAGATCGCCGCTGCCATGCACGGCGTCCTCTGCCGCTGCGGCACCTACACCCGGATCATCGCTGCGGTAAAGACCGCTGCCGGGATGATGGGGTAAACCGACCTCCACCGGCGACCCGCCGAAAGCGGTCATCCACATCAATTCAATCGTTTTTGGATAAAAACACACCCTCCTATGCCCACTGTACAGACCCACATCAACCGCCGCTCTTTCTTCAAGTCCACGGCCGTCCTCGGCGGCGGCATGCTGCTGGGCTTCAACTGGCTCACCGCCTGCAAGCGCCCCGATGAGATCGCCGAGGCCATCGAGCTGCCCGAAGAGTGGTTCGACATCAACGCCTTCATCCAGATCGGCGAGAACGGCGTGGTGACCATCATGTCGCCCAATCCGGAGATCGGCCAGAACGTAAAGACCTCCATGCCCATGATCGTAGCCGAAGAGCTGGACGTGGCCTGGACAAAGGTGCTGGTAGAGCAGGCTCCCCTCAATACCGACGCTTTTACCCGGCAGGTAGCCGGCGGCAGCCAGTCGATCCGCCAAAGCTGGGAAGGCCTGCGCAAGGCCGGTGCCACCGCTCGCCAGATGCTGGTGAACGCCGCAGCCAGGCGCTGGGAGGTGGCCCCGGCCGACTGCCATACGGCAGAGGGCCTGGTCAAAGGCCCCGATGGGCAGGAGCTGAGCTATGGCGAGCTGGCCGCCGAGGCCGCCCTGCTGGACGTACCGGAAGAGGTGCAGCTCAAGGAGAAATCCGACTTCCGCCTTATCGGCAGCAGCCGCGGCAATGTGGATATGGACGAGATCCTGAGCGGCAAGCCCCTCTACGGCTACGACACCCGGCGCGAGGGCATGCTGTACGCCTGCGTACTTCGGCCGCCGGCTTTCGGCAAGAAGCTGGCCGCCTTTGAGGACGGTGCCGCCCGCCAGGTAAACGGCGTTCGGGATGTCATCCGCTTTGGCGACAAGGTCGCTGTGCTGGCCGATCACACCTGGGCCGCCATGAAGGGCAAGGAAGCCCTGCGCGCCGAATGGACGGCCGACGGCCCCCTGGAAAGCACGGCCGATCACGATCGCATCCTGCGCGAGTTGCTGGACAAGCCCTCCGCCGAGCCCCTGCGCAACGACGGCAACGTAGAGCAAGCCTTCGCCCAGGCCGATCAGGTGGTGGAACGCATCTACGAGGCGCCTTTTCTGCCGCACAATTGCATGGAACCGATGAACTTCTTTGCCCATGTGACCGAAGCAAAGGCCGAACTGCTGGGCCCCGTACAGACGCCGGCCCGCACCCGAAGGGAGGTGGCCGAGTTGCTGGGCATGGAGGAAAGCCAGGTAACAGTGGATATGACGCGCATGGGCGGTGGATTCGGCCGGCGCCTCTACGGCGACTTTGCCCTGGAAGCCGCCGAGATCTCCCAACAGGCGAAGAAGCCCATCCAACTCGTGTATACCCGCGACGACGACATGACCGCCGGCATCTACCGGCCGGCCTCCAAGTACAAGATCCAGGCTTCCCTGAAGGATGGTAAAATTACGGGCTACCGACTTACCGAAGCGGCCATCAATTCCAATATGTACGGCCTCATCCCCAACTTTTTCCCGGCCGGGGCCATTGCCAACTACCAGGTGAACGCCCACAAACACGACAGCCCCATCACCATCGGTGCCTGGCGGGCGCCCTACACCAACTTCCTGGGCTTTGCCGAGCAGTCCTTCTTCGACGAGCTGGCCGAGATGCTGGAGGTGGATGCCGTACAGCTGCGCCTCGACCTGCTGGAGCAGGCCAAACCAGTTGCCGAACAGGACGAGCGGATCCAGTATTCGCCCGCCCGCATGCAGGGCGTCATCCGGCTGGCCGCCGAAAAAGGCCGGTGGGGCAAGCCCGCCCAGGGCGTGTACCAGGGCTTCAGCGCCTACTACTCGCACAACACCCACGTGGCCGAACTGGCCGAGGTGGTGCTCCGCGACGGCAAGCCCGTGGTGCAAAAGGTGGTGTGCGCAGTGGATTGCGGCATCGTGGTGAATCCCGATGCGGCTAAGAACCAGGTGGAGGGTGCCATCATCGACGGACTGGGACACGCCATGTACGGCGAGCTGACCTTCAACGAGGGCATACCCTCGGCAAGCAATTTCGATCGGTTTCGGCTCATCCGAAGTACAGAAGTGCCCCAAATTGAAACCCACTTCGTAGAAAGCGACATCGATCCCACCGGCCTGGGCGAGCCGGCCCTGCCACCGGCTGCCGGAGCAGTGGCCAATGCCTTCTACCGGGCTACCGGCCAGCGCCTGTACAAGCAGCCCTTCCTGAGTGCGATCAAGGTGATGGGATGAGTGGGTTAAGTGCCGTCCTGCTGGCGGCCGGCGAATCCCGCCGCATGGGTACGGCCAATAAGCTGCTCCTCCCCTATCGAGGCGTACCGCTGATCCGGCAGGTAGCCGTTCAACTGCTCGCTTCCGGGGTGCGGGAGGTCATTCTCGTGTCGGGGCACCAGGCCGAAGCGGTGCGGGAAGCATTGGATGACCTGCCCCTCCGATTCGTTCACCACCCGGATTATGCACGGGGCATGCGCAGCAGCATTCAAAAGGGTGCCGCTGCCATCGATCCCACTGCAATCGGCTTTCTGGTATGCCCGGGTGATATGCCGCTTCTGAGAACAGCCCACCACAATGCGCTGATCGAAGTATTTACTGCGGAAGTTTCCACAGGAAAAACCCCCATTGTCCGGCCGTTTGTCCGCGACCTGCCCGGCCACCCGGTCCTATTCCACCGCAGGTTCCTGCCGGAACTTCTCCAGCTCCGGGAAGGCGAGGGCTGCCGGCCGGTCATCCGGCAGCATGCACAGCATCTCCTGCGCCGGGAGACCTCCGATCCGGCCTATGTGGTGGATGTGGATACGGAGGCGGCATACGCAACCCTTAAGCAAATGTGAGGACGGGCCTGGGCAATTTCATAAAGATGGTCAATCGGGGCCCAACCTTACCTTACAAGAGGGAGGAACTATTCCTTTGCCCCGCCCAGAAAAAACTGAAATCCAACATTCAAACCAATACGATTTACGGTGAAGGTCGTCCTATCGGGGTCCAGCACCCGTTCGTTAAGCAGGGAATAGGCCAGTGAGGCTTCCAGGGCCACATGGGAACTTAGGAAAAGGTTGGCACCAAAACCTGCCCTGGTGGTGATCAGCCGGGTATTAGCATCGCTATCGACCCGAGGCTGTGTACCCTGATAGTATTGGAAAGCATCACGGTGAAAGCCAACCTGAGCCAGGGCAAAGGGTCGTAGTCTTTTTTCCGACGAGCCGACATAGTAGCGGGTGAGAACATCCATGCCTAGGCCCCATCTGGAATAATCCCTCATAAACTCCAGGGGGAGATCGCTGTTTGCGCGTGCTCGGGTATAGCTTGACTGTAAACTGAGGCCGACCATCCAACGATCAGTCACGAAATAACCGACGGTGGGTAGCAGGTTCAGGTCAAAGGACATGCCATCATTAAATTTCCGGTAAGTCAAGCTTGCTCCACTTATCCCCACCATCCAGCTGCCGCGGCTAAGGGCGGGTACGACCGACTTTTTATTTTTACGCCCTTCGGGCGAGAGGTACAGCTGAAGGCCAGCGCCTAGGTTCCACTCTGGAGAGCTGAAAAGCTGCCGGCTAAAGTCGCGGAAAGTTATATTACTGCCCACTTCCAGCAGGACGCTTTCGTTCAACAGATGATTGAAGCCAGCGCCCAGGGACAGATGC
>JAJDFU010000511.1:0-1226 GCA_020528935.1 Saprospiraceae bacterium
TACAACACCCACACATCCGGAATCAGGGGCAGATCCCAGGTGTGCAATCGGCGATTGACGGCCAGCAAAAAGGAGGAAGACGAAGTGACCTGCCGGCAATTCGTGAGGGTCCCGGGTGGAAGCTCTACCAGCTCGTCGTACGTGAGCATGAGATAATCGGGGCAGGCACTCCATTCGGCCCGGGTATCGGCCTTGACCACCCGCAGTTGTTCCGGCCGGTGATAATCGTAGAAGGACAGCGGCAGCCCGCTGGGCGATTCGTAGGGCGACCGCTTCCAGCCGGTGATGCATACCGGTTCCGGGCTATCGCGGAATTCGTCGTGCAATACCTTGGTAAAATAGATGATCTGCGAGTAGGGTACGAACATCAGAAAGACCAGAACGGGCAGGGCCAGCAAAGCGGAGAAGCCGGCCAGTAATTTCCCGCCCCAGTGGCCGATAATCCGCCTAAAGGCCCACCGCCCGCCCCGGGCGGCT
Organism: Saprospiraceae bacterium; assembly: GCA_020528935.1. Lineage (GTDB taxonomy): Bacteria > Bacteroidota > Bacteroidia > Chitinophagales > Saprospiraceae > JAJDFU01. Next base: position 478 of record JAJDFU010000511.1, read on the forward strand.
TCCAGGCCGTAGCCGGTGAGTACAGGCAATACAAAAAAGACCGGAAAAAGGAAGCGCTCCTCTTTGTGCCCCACCATCATGTGTCCGATGAGGAAAGCGAGGAAGACCAGCACGTAGAGATCGCCCCGGCGGGCCCAGCAACCGCGCAAAAAATAATAGAAGAACAACAGGCTGATAAGGGGGGCGCCGATCAGCAGGGCCAGCTCGGCCAGGTAGTACAGCGGTGAGGAAGTGCCGAAGGCGGCCGCTTTGCCCTGGAGAATATTCACGTCGAAATAGCGGTAGGGGGTAAAGGTAAAGGTGCCGTAATAGAGGCTATCCAATCCGGTGTTCAAGCCCAGGCCCAGCACAAAGCCCAGGCCCAGCCACAGGATCGTGCGCCAGGGCATGGGCTTCTGCAGCAGCAGCCAAAAGCCCAGGCCCAGCAGGGCGAAAGCCATCTGGAAGCGCACGAAAAATACGACGGCCAGCAGCACGCCCAGTCCGAATGCCGCCAGCCGGGGAAAAGGCCGGCTTTTTTCTACCCGCTTTTTCAGGGGGCGCAGCCCGGCAAAAAACAAAAGCCCCGAAAAGACCTCTGCGCTGTAGAGGGTGCGCACGAAGGGGAAGGTCCAAGAAAAACAGGCGATCAACAGCAGCGTGTGGATCAGCAGGCGGTCGGTGCGGCGGAATTCGTCGCGCAGGAGAGCGATGAAGAGGTAGAAACCGGCCAGGCCCATGGCCACCCGCAGCAGCATGAGGATGGTGTA
>JAJDFU010000511.1:1326-4132 GCA_020528935.1 Saprospiraceae bacterium
AGAGGTAGAAACCGGCCAGGCCCATGGCCACCCGCAGCAGCATGAGGATGGTGTATGGGTTGCGCAGGCCCAGTGCTTCCCAGGCCCGGTACCAGCCAATGAGGCCGTACACCTGCACTGCCGGGCGAATGCGCTCATTGTACTCCCAGGTCAGCTTTTCTGCAGGCGTCGTGCCCAGCTCGCGCCCGGCAAACTCGACGATCTGAAAATGCTGATCGGAATTGAACGTGCCCACAGACGAATAGGCTGTGAGCAGCTGCACAAACACGCCCAGAGCAAGTATGATGCGGGCAGTGCGATCCAGTTCCGGCCACCGGGAAACGGGCATGGGTTATGTAACGGATGTTCCGGGGGCGAAAGTAGGGGTTTTAGCGGGATGGATTGCAGTGAACCTTGACCAGCAGCCCGGCCAAAACCCCGGGCTGCCCTTCACTTTACTCCGGCCTGGAAACTAAAGCGTTGCGGGCGGTGTTGCTTACTTTTGCAAGCTCAAAAAGGAAAAGACCACATGTTCCCCACATACGATGTCATCGTAGTCGGTGCCGGCCATTCCGGATGCGAGGCGGCTGTCGCAGCGGCCAACCTGGGCTCCCGTGTGCTGGTAGCCACCATGAACATGAACACCATTGCGCAGATGAGCTGCAACCCGGCCATGGGCGGCGTGGCCAAAGGGCAGATCGTGCGCGAGATCGACGCGCTTGGTGGCTATTCCGGCATCGTGACGGATCATACGATGCTGCAGTTTCGCATGCTCAACCGCTCCAAGGGACCGGCCATGTGGAGTCCCCGCGCGCAGAGCGATCGCCTTCTTTTTGCCCACAAGTGGCGACTGATGCTGGAAGCCCACCCCAACATCGACTTCTGGCAGGAGATGATCACCGGCCTGGTCGTGAAAAACGGCCTTGTGCGGGGCGTGCGCACCGGCATGGGCCTGGAGATCGAAAGCCGGGCCGTGGTGCTCACCAACGGCACCTTTCTCAACGGCCTCATCCACATCGGCGAAAAGCAATTCGGCGGCGGCCGGGCCGGCGAGCGGGCCGCTACCGGCATTACCGAGCAATTGGTAGAACTCGGCTTCGAGGCCGGCCGCATGAAGACCGGCACTCCGCCCCGCGTGGACGGCCGAACGCTCGACTACGAGCGCATGGAAGTGCAGCCCGGCGACGAAGAGCCCGGCAAGTTCAGCTATACCGATACGCCCCGGCTGGAGCGGCAGCTGCCCTGCCACATCACCTACACCAGCCCCCGGGTGCACGACGAACTCAAGGAGGGCTTCGACCGCTCGCCCATGTTCAACGGGCGCATCCGGGGCCTGGGGCCGCGCTACTGCCCCAGCATCGAGGACAAGATCGACCGCTTTGCCGAGCGCGAGCGCCATCAGCTCTTCGTGGAGCCCGAAGGCTGGGATACCATCGAGGTGTACGTCAACGGATTCAGCAGCTCCCTGCCCGAGGACGTGCAGTACAAGGCCCTGCGAAAGGTGCCCGGCTTCGAGCACATGAAGATGTTCCGCCCGGGCTACGCCATCGAGTACGATTTCTTCCAGCCTACTCAGTTGCAGCCCAGCCTGGAGACGCGCCTGGTGAAAAACCTCTTCTTCGCCGGGCAGATCAACGGCACTACCGGCTATGAGGAAGCGGGCTGCCAGGGCCTGGTGGCCGGCATTAACGCCCACCTGGCCATACGCGATCGCGAGCCTTTCATCCTCAAGCGCTCGGAGGCCTACATCGGCGTACTCATCGACGACCTGGTGAACAAAGGCACCAAGGAACCCTATCGCATGTTCACCTCCCGGGCCGAGTACCGCATTCTGCTGCGGCAGGACAATGCCGACCTGCGCCTGACGCCCATCGCCCACGAGCTGGGCATACGGGGCACCGAGGCCCGCATGGAGCGGGTGCGCGCCAAAGAGGAGGCCGCCCGGGCGATCGAAGATTTCGTGCGCAACTACAGCGTGGCCCCCGATCAGCTGAATGGCTTTCTCGAAAAAGCCGGCTCCACTCCGCTCAGGCAAAAGGTGAAGCTGCACAGCGTGTTGCTGCGCCCGCAGGTGGACATGGCCTCCCTGCGCCGGGTACTGCCCGAGCTGAATGCCTTTGCGAGTCAATACGAACAGGAATTCGTGGATCTGGCCGAGATCAATATGAAGTACGAAGGCTACATCCGCCGGGAACGGGAAATGGTGGACAAGATGAACCGCCTGGAATCCGTGCTGCTGCGCGACGACCTGGACTACGAGTCGCTCAAGTCGCTCAGCAAGGAAGCCCGCGACAAACTGACCCGGCTGCGCCCCCGCACCATCGGCCAGGCCAGCCGCATCAGCGGGGTCAGCCCCAGCGACATCTCCGTGCTGCTGGTGCACATGGGGCGGTGAGGTAAACTTTGCGGTTCAGCGAAATGGGCACACCGCCTTCGGATGGGCAAGAGGCACTTTTTCTTGAAAAGCGCCGGTAAACCGGAGGTGCGCCCCGGCACGCGGCTTTTGCATCCCAACATTTTGTAGCTTTACCGCATGTCCGCACCGCCCAAGCTGATCCTCGTGACGGGCCTTCCCGGTTCGGGAAAGACCACCTTTGCCAGCGCCCTGGCCGACCGCCTGGGCGCCCGCCACTGCAATACCGACATCATCCGTCACGAACTGGGTATGCTTGGCCAGTATGACCTCGAGGACAAAAAACGGCACTACCAACACGTCCTGGCCTCACAGGCAGAAAGCCTGCGCCGCGCCAAGACGCACCTCGTAGATGCCACTTTCTATTGCCACAACCTGCGACAACCATTCCTCGACCTTGCTGCCGCACCAGGC
>JAJDFU010000302.1 GCA_020528935.1 Saprospiraceae bacterium
ATTGTGTAGCGGGCAATTAAACCCGGATTATTCACGGGTTCCCGTGAATAATGACGATAAATGGCTGAAAATAGGCGCATTTTCAACCATTTGTGCCAGGGGCTTCAATGCTGATATCCGAGGGATCGTCAGCCCTCCGGGCGGAAAATTCGACGCATTTCCGGCTTAACATGCATTTAACAAACCTATTTTTTTAAAAGGAACTTTATTTTTTCCAGGAAAAGTGCTATTTTGTACGTAGCAATTTAACAAATCCATCTTAAAATAACGTATAGTTTAACCCAGAAAACCACTTCAGCTATGAAAACTAAAGCCATTATCATCACCCTCGCTTATCTCTGCCTGCTTCAGGCGGCCCTGCTTCAGCCAATAGCGGTCAAGTTACCCCCTGCTGATCCGGTCAAGGCCTCCCGGGCGGAGTCTAAGGCACCTGCACCGTCTTCCCGGCAAGTACCCACCGTTAAATCCAAGACCAGACGTGAAGTGCCTCCGCGTCGGGAGAACGTTCGTTCGGGGCCCCGCAGCTCCGAACCTAAGCCGGGAACCGGGGCCGAAAAAGTTGCTCCGGCTTCCGCGAAGACAGCTTCGAAGGGCTACCGCCCGCCGGAGAATATTTCAGAAAAGGAACGCCACTTTATTCGCACCTACTTGCCCTATGCCATGGAGGTGCATCACGAATTCGAGGTTCCCGTTTACCTGACCCTGGCCCAGGCAATCCTGGAATCCGGCTGGGGAACGTCCGAGCTTGCCCGGCCGCCGTTCAACAACTTTTTTGGGTTGAAATGCCCCTCCAGCAGAGCCTGTTCGTGCATTTGTATCCCTCTTATTTCGAAGGAGGAAAAGGATGGAGAGAAGCATGACCAAAAGTCCTACTTCCATGCTTTCCCCGTAGGCGGGGTCAGGGCCAGTTTCCTCGCCTATGGCAACAAACTGCGCACCAGCGCGCGGTATGCTCCTCTGTTCGATACGCTGGCCCTGCATGACTACACGGGCTGGGCAAAAGAAATACAAGCGGCCGGGTATGCCACAGACTCTGCTTATGCCCATTTGCTCATCGGCATCATAGAGCGCCTCGACCTGCATCAATTTCACCGGCCCTGAACTCGACCCCTCATAGCCAAATGAGGCATTTTCAAGCACCGCGCTGCGGATTTCCGCAGGCGGTGCGTTTTTATCGGAGCTGTTCGAATATCCCCCTTTCCCGGATGGCAAAAATTTGGCTTCCGAATCGCAAAAGCAAGGCAGAATACCTATGTTTAACCGAGTAATTCTTTCTTCATGACGCCCACCTCCCCCCTCGTCCTGGTCACCGGCATTACCGGATTTATCGGCTCCCACTGTGCGGCCGCTTTGCTTCAGCGGGGCTACCGGGTACGGGGCAGCCTGCGCAGTGCCTCCCGGGCCGAATCCATACGGCAGGCCATCGGGCGGCAGGTTTCGCAGGGGATCGAAGGGCTCGAATTCGCCGAAGCCGACCTTACGCGGGATGCCGGCTGGACCGAGGCAGCAGCCGGGTGCACCTACGTGCTGCACGTGGCTTCTCCGGTGCCTACCTACGTGCCCAAAGACCCCATGGAGATCATCCGGCCGGCCGTGGAGGGCACGCGTCGGGTGCTGCGGGCAGCTGCCCGCAGCGGGGTGAAACGCACGGTGCTCACCTCCTCTACGGCTGCCGTGGTGTACGGAGATCACCGCCCCAAGGCCGAACCCTACACGGAGTCCGACTGGACAAAACCCGAGGGCCCGCGCACCAATCCCTACATCCGCTCCAAACTCCGGGCCGAGCGCGCCGCCTGGGATTTTATGGACCGGGATGATTCCGGCATGGAATTGTCTGCAGTAAATCCGGGCCTGGTGCTTGGCCCGGTACTGGAAAAGGACTACGGCTCTTCCGGCGAGGTGGTGTACAAGATCCTGAAGGGCGACTTCCCCGGCTTGCCCCGCCTTGGGTTTCCCCTCACGGACGTACGCGATGTGGCCCAACTGCATGTGCTGGCCATGGAAAGGCCCGAGGCCGCCGGCGAGCGCTTCATCTGCGGCAATGCATTCTGGCACCTTTCCCAAATCGCCGACACCCTGCGTGCGCACTTCCCGGACTACGCGGGCAAGATCCCCAAACGCGAGTTGCCCTCCTGGCTGGTGCGTCTTTTTGCCCTGCGGGATCCCGAAACGCGCTCGGTGCTGGTAGACCTCAACCGCAGTTACGAGGTCAGCCAGCAAAAGGCCAAAGACCGGCTGGGCTTTGCCCCCCGCTCCAACGAAGAAGCCGTCATCAGCATGGCCCGCTCCATGATCGAGCTGGGCATCGTGTGATTAACCTTTTTGCTCCCTTCCTGTTAAAGACGTGATGATGGTCGGTACTCCAAGAGCATGCACGCCACAGCTGCAGGCCGGTACTCCGGGCTTTTCTGTTGCGATGCCTGTATGCGGATACGTCTGCCATCTAAATTCCAAGGTATAACCCGCTAACATCTGTACTTAATTATGCCCAAGCCCATCAAACCCAAGGCCGGCCAGGAGAGCGTGTGGGATTATCCGCGACCGCCCCGGCTGGAGCCGGTACGCAAGACCCTGCGCATCGAGTTTGCCGGCCAGGTGATCGCCGAGACGAATCGCGGCTACCGCGTACTGGAGACCAGCCACCCGCCGGTGTATTACGTTCCGCCGGAGGATGTGCGCACGGAATATCTTCGGCCGCATGCCGGCCGGCGCACCTTTTGCGAATGGAAGGGGCAGGCCGAATACTGGGACCTCCATCTGGGCGATAAGAAGAGCCTGATGGCCGCGTGGAGCTATCCGGAGCCCAGTGCTTCGTTTCAGCCCATACAGGATTACCTGGCCTTCTACCCCAGCAAGGTGGATGCCTGCTACGTGGATGGCGAACGGGTACAGGCCCAGGAAGGCGATTTCTACGGCGGCTGGATCACGTCCAATATCGTGGGACCGTTCAAGGGCGGCGCCGGCACCTGGGGCTGGTGAGCCTGGTGGGGTCGGCTACCGCCTCACTCCCTGGTCCAGGTGCTGCCTTCCTTGCTGTCTTTCACCACGATGTGCAACTCCTTGAGTGCATCCCGGATCTGGTCGGAGGTATTCCAGTCCTTGCTGGCCCGGGCCTGCTGGCGCAGGTCGAGCAGCAGATCCATCAGGCCCTCTACGAGGCCGTTGCCGTCGCCCTGCGCGGCTTTGGTCTCATCCGTCAGGCCGAACAGCTCGAAAAGGAAGGTTTGAAAGGTTTGCTGCAGGAGGTCGAGCGTTTCGGCCGTCAGCTGCGCAAAGGACAGGTGCCCGTCCTTCAGGCCGTTGATCCTGGTGACCAATTCGAAGAGGGTGGCCAGGGCGCGGGGGGTATTGAAGTCGTCGAGCATGTGTTCGTGCGCCTGCCCGACGAGTTCGCGGATCTCGCGGTCCAGGCTGCCGGCCTGTCCCTTGCCGGGATGAGCCATGGCCTCCAGGGTCGCATGGGCCTCCATCAGGCGGCGATAGCCCTTCTCGGCGGCCTGCAGGGCCTCGTCGTTGAGGTCGAGCGTGCTGCGGTAGTGGGTTTGCAGCATAAAAAAGCGGATCACCATGGGCGTGTAGCCCTTGCTGATATGCGGGCTGTCGCCGGTAAACAACTCATGGGGCGTGATGGAGTTGCCGTCGCTTTTGGACATCTTCTTTCCGTTGAGCAGCAGCATGTTGCCGTGCATCCAATAGCGGGCGGGCCCACAGCCGCAGGCGCCGTAGTTTTGGGCGATCTCGTTCTCGTGGTGCGGGAATTTGAGGTCGGCACCCCCGCCGTGTATGTCGAAGGTCTTGCCCAGGTATTTGGTACTCATGGCGGAGCACTCCAGATGCCAGCCGGGAAAGCCCTCGCTCCAGGGGGAGGGCCAGCGCATGAGGTGGCGTTCGTCGGCCTTGATCCAGATGGCAAAATCGGAGGGGTGTTTCTTTTCCGCCTGATTTTTGAGGTCGTCCCGGCTTTCGGCGATCAGGTCTTCCATCCTGCGGCCGCTCAGCTGCCCGTACACACCTTTTTCGCGCGCAAACTTTTCCGTGTCAAACTAGACCGAACCCTTGGCGACGTAAGCGAACCCGTGATCCACAGTGCGTTGCACCA
>JAJDFU010000088.1 GCA_020528935.1 Saprospiraceae bacterium
CAATCCAAAACCCTGATCACGCATGGACGAACAACATTTTACAATTCGTCAGCCCGGGGGCGGAACATGCGGTGCATTTTCCGGCTCAGGTTCCGTATGCTGCGGTTTTCAAAGCCGGGAAAAAGACCGGGAAACCCGAAATCGGGGAGTTCCGAAATCTCGGTCGTTCCGTATTTTCGCATTGCGGAATGCAACGAGCCTATGACCCTACAAGATCTCCTGGATGCACTTGCTGCCCACCCGTTCTGGATGGTGGGTTTCTTTGCGGGCCTGCCTCTGCTGGCCTGGCTGACCGGCCTGCTTGCCGGGGAGGATGCCATGTACAGCCCCTGGAATTATTTGTTCACCTTCATCATCTATGCGGCCTGCGTGCCAGGCCTCTTTTCCCTCACCCTCACCGCGTATCTGTTTCTTTTTGAAAGCCGCAGCATACTGGAAACCGACCTCTACACGCAGGTGCTGCCCATTGCATCCATGATCCTCACCCTTCCTGTCGTCAAGCGGCAGGTGGACCTGGATTACGTGCCGGGCTTTCACCGACTGAGCGGCCTCATTGCCATGATCCTTGCGGCGCTGATCTTGATGTGGATCGCCGATCGCATGCGTTTCATCGCCTTTACTTACATGCCCGTGCAGTACGTGCTGCTCATCTTTTTCGGTCTGCTCATTTTGCTGTATTGGGGTGCCGGTCGCGTGTTTGGCAGCCCGTATCGGAGCCAGCGGTGAGCGCAAGCGTACGGCAGGAAAGTTGAAGCGGGCAACCGGAAGGAGACGGAATCCTTTTTTGATCGCAAAAGAGCCGGACAGGCGCTAATTCGCCTGCCGTTGTCCAACGGAGGTCGCTAGTTCGCTTCCCGGACCAGCTCGGCGCCGTCCAGGGCGTACATCAGCTTATTGATGTCTTTGGCGTTGAGGTGCAGGGTGCCGCGCAGTACCACGGGATCCGCCGTGTATTCAATGGGCTCGGCGGCGCGCACGTCCATCACGGTCTCGGGTCCGGCGCCCCCGCAAAAGAAGCACATGTTGTAGGGAAAGGCCGACAATACAAACTCCTTATGGCTCTTGTAGCCCTCTACGGGTATGATGTAGCCTTTTACCGTTACCTCCCTGCCGTCCAGCTTTTTAATGGATTCGCTGAACACGGGTTTGTCCACGTCGAAGCCCATGAGCTCGTCGTACTCTTTTTTGTAGGTGATCTTGGCCAGGGTTTTCCAGAGGTTATCCTTGCTGTTCTGGCCCCAGGCCGTGAGGCCCAGTGCGAGGGCCAGTGCAATGAACAGGATCTTTTTCATATCTCCGATTTTACTGCAGCACTTCCGCTTCGTGCAGGCTGTAGAACAGGCCGTTGATATCGCCCGTGCTGCGCAGGCGCATGATGCCTTTTATTAAGACCGCTTCTTCCTGATAGGTCGCGCTTTCGCCTTCCTTCAGAAAAACTTCCATGGCCGTTTCCGGGCCGGCCTGCCCACAGAAAAAACACTGACTGTAGGGGTAGGCCGAGAAGAGGAACTGGCTCTGCTTGCGCTTGCCGGTGAGCGGGATAACGTAGCCACGCACGGTCACTTCCCGCCCGTTGAGCTTCTCGATCAGCGGGCCGAAATCGGGGCGGATGATCTCCATGCCAATGGTGGGGTCAAACTCTTTTTCTACCTGTACCATGCCCAGGGTGCGCCAGATGTTGGCAGCATCCTATGCATCGGCCGCAGCGAAGAAAAAGACGAGGCTCAGTGCGAGCAGGAGGTTCTGCATGGTCGCGGTCGTTTTAGCATACACCTTCGCGATAGTAACACAATTCCCCGACAAATCGGCCCTTAAAGGAACGTTAACCCGCATTATTCACGGGTTTCCGTGAATAATGACGATAAATGGCTGAAAACATGCTTGCTTTCAATCCCTCAGGTCAGGGCCTTCGATGCGGATCTCCGATGGATTGCCATACGGTTTCAAGGATAAAATGCCTCTAGCGAATATGACACTTTATCCTTGAGACCGGATGAATTATCCCTGCCTGCAATACACAAAGCCCGGAGGAGGGCTCAGAAATACGCACAGGTACGGAGCACAAGAAGGCGGAAAGCCTGGGATGATGGCATGCCTGCCGGCCGGGTGAAATGTTGAGGGTGCATGTACCGCCGGCTGGTGTGCCGGCCGTGATGCTTTGGGGCAGCACCGCAGGGCCTGCGGATCCCGAACCTATCCCTCCGCCAGGGTTTCGCTGATATCCGTTTGGCTGGCGCGGATCGCCGGGATCACGGCGGCGAGCAGGCCGATGCCGAGGGCGGCACCCAGCAGCCACCACTCCTGCGGGAGGAAAACCAGGCCGGAGAAGGAGTAGCGGTAATCCGCTTCCATGCGCCCGGCGATGACCTCCATGGCCAGGTGGCTCAGCGCAATGCCCAGCAGCCAGCCCAGTACGGCCAGCAGGAGCCCTTCCATTACGATGAGCAGGAAGAGGGTGCGGGGGGTGGCGCCGCCCACCCGCATGATGGCCAGTTCGTACCGGCGCTCCCGAAGCGAGGAGTAGAGCGATACGAACACGCTCAGGGCCGACACACCGATGATCACATAGGCCAGGATCTGGAGGGCGTCCAGCCAGCCGCCCAGGATGTTGTACAGGCGATTGATCTCGATGGCCGGGGTAGCGGCCTGCATATTGGTGTTTTCGTTGATGGCCCGTTGCATGTTGAGCGCCTGATAGCTGCGCCCTTTAAATCGAATGAGCAGGGCGGTGATATCCTGTTCGGGATGGGCGAGCAGGGCCATGCGGCCGCTGGGCTGGTCGGGCCGGGCATTCGGTTCGGCCTCGTGCCCGTGGTGTTGCTCATCGGGCCCATGGGCGTGTTCCTCTTCGGCAGCCGTTGCCTCCTCCTCGTGATCGTGCACCAGCCACACGCTTTGGGCATCGCAGAGCAGCAGCTGATCGGCTACCGAACCGGAGGGTTCCAGGATACCCACCACTTCGAAGGCCTGCGCATCTTCGTGTACGAGGTTTTCGTCCTCCACAAAGCCGTGGGAACTCCGAAAGCGGCTGCCTACCTTCAGCCCCAGGGCTTCGGCCACAGCCCGGCCGGCCACCACCTCCATGGGCTTTTCCCAGAGGCGGCCTTCGGCCACCTGCAGCGCGTACAATTCCAGAAAACCGGGCGTAGTGCCCACGATGCGATAGCCCCGGTGGCTGTCGCCCAGGCTGAGCGGGATGGCCGTCTCGATGAGCGGATGCCGGGGATTGAGGAAGGGCCTGGCCTCCTCGATGGAAATGTTGCCGGTGGGCGCATCAATGTGGTACATGCTGCTAAGGATGAGCTGCAGCGGGCTGCCCTTGGCGCCGATCACGAGGTCGATGCCGGCCAGGTTGCGCTCGAATTGGGCCTGGATCTGGCGGTTGAGCAGGAGCAGGAGGGCAATCAGGCCCACGCCCAGGGCGAGCAAGCTGAGGCTCAGCAGCGCATTGAACGGCTTGTGCCAGATATTTTTCCAGCTGAGGGTGAATAGGTTCATGCCTCCAGATAAATGTGATGTTCAAATTGGTCTTTCAGGCGGTTGTCGTGGGTGACCACCAGCAGGGTGGCACCCTCTTCGGAGGCCTGCCGCTCGATGAGCTCGATGACCCGCTCGCAGTTGTGGTCGTCCAGGGCAGAGGTGGGCTCATCGGCCAGCAGGACGGCCGGCTTGTTGATGAGGGCCCGGGCGATGGCTACGCGTTGCTGCTCGCCGGCGCTGAGGCGGTCGGTTTTGCTGTGCAGCTTGTGGGCGATGTTGAGATGATCCAGCAACTCCCGGATGCGGTTGCGGTCGACGGGCAGCCCGGCCAGCCGCTGGGTGAGGGCCAGGTTTTCGCCTACGCTGAGGGCGCGCACGAAGTGCGGTGTCTGAAAGATGATGCCGATCTTTTGTCCGCGGAAGTGATCGAGCCGGGCCCGGCTCAGGCTGCCCAGTGCTACGCCGGCCACTTCCACCGAGCCGCGCTGCGGCGAGCGCAGGCCCCCCAGCAGGTGCAGCAGCGTGGTCTTACCGGTGCCGCTTTGGCCCAGCAGCAGCCACTGCTCGCCCGCGGCGCAATGCAGGTCCGGGAAGCGCAGGGGCTCGCCCCGGCGGTAGGTGTAGGTGAGGTCGCTGGTGTGCAGCATAGGTTTGCGAAGTCGTGGGAGGGGGCGCACCCCCCTTTCCCGTTTGCCCTAAAACGCTGTCTTTATACTATTTCGAGGATAAAATGACCTTTTCCGTTTGGCATTTGATCCTTGGAACCCGGGCATACCGCTATCAAAACGGCTTGGGCGCGCCCAAACCACTTGCTTGTCGGCATAAATACCCGGTTTTCGGATAAATAAATCAGGTCTTTTTATCCCAAAACCGGTATTGCGCTATGGTTTTGGCCAAGATACGAGGAATGATCCACTCTGTTATTCGCCGGTAGCCCCGCAATCTGTGAGGCGGTTTCATTTCCTTGACTCCGCCCCCCGGCAGATTTCGATCGGCCGGGGGGCGGAATTTTCGGATGGGGTGTTTCCTTGTCAAAACCCTTACTTTTGCTGACGCCACGAAAAGGAGGTCTTGTCATGAACTACCGCGAGTACGAACAGCTCAATCTGCCGCAGATCGACCGGGAGATCCTGGCGTTTTGGGAGCGCGAAGCTATTTTCCAGAAGAGCATCGACCAGCGCGATCCGGAGCAGTCGTTTGTCTTTTACGAAGGCCCGCCTTCGGCCAACGGCCTTCCGGGCATTCACCACGTGATGGCCCGCACCATCAAAGACCTCTTCTGCCGCTACCACACCATGCAGGGCAAGCGCGTAGTGCGCAAGGGCGGCTGGGATACGCACGGCCTGCCCATTGAGTTGAACGTGGAAAAGGAACTGGGCATCACCAAGGAGGATATCGGCAACCCGGACAGCCCCCGCGGTATCAGTATGGAGGAGTACAATCGACGCTGCCGCGAAACGGTGATGCGCTACAAAGACAAGTGGGACGAGATCACCCGCAAGATGGGCTACTGGGTGGACCTGGACGATCCGTACATCACCTATGAGAACGATTACATGGAGAGCGTATGGTGGCTGCTGAAGCAACTGTACGACAAGGGCCTGCTGTATAAAGGCTACACCATTCAGCCCTACTCGCCGGCGGCCGGCACCGGCCTCAGTTCCCACGAGCTGAACATGCCCGGCGCCTACAAGGAGATCTCCGACACCTCGGCCGTGGCCCAGTTCAGGGTGAAAGGCGCGGCCGACGAATACCTGCTGGCCTGGACTACGACCCCCTGGACCCTGCCCTCCAATACGGCCCTGGCCGTAGGGGCGGATATCGACTATGTGAAGGTGCGCACCTTCAATCGCTATACCGGCGAGCCCACCACGGTCATCCTGGCCAAAGACCGCCTGCCGGCCTACTTCAGCGAGCAAAAGCCGGACCTTCGGCCCGAAGACCTCAAGGCGGGCAACAAACCCATCCCCTACATCGAGATCGTGGCCGAAATGAAAGGACCCGAGCTGGAAGGGCTGGAGTACGCACAATTGCTGCCCTCTGTTGAGCCCGCACAACCCGCCTTCCGGGCGTGGGTAGGTGATTTTGTAAGCACCGAGGACGGCACGGGCATTGTGCACACGGCCCCCACCTTCGGCGCTGACGACTTCAAGGTGGCACGCGAGAACGATATTCCGCCCCTGCTGGTGAAGGACAAACACGGCAAGCCCATGCCCCTGGTAGACAAGCAGGGCCGCTTCGTGCAGGAAGTGACAGACTTTGCCGGCCGCTACGTAAAGGACTACGGGCAAGAGGAGGAGCGCCCCGTGGATGTGGACATCGTGATCAAGCTCAAGGAGGAGAACAAGCTCTTCGTAGCCGAAAAATACAAGCACTCCTATCCGCACTGCTGGCGTACCGACCGGCCCGTACTCTACTACCCGCTGGACAGTTGGTTCATCCGGGCCTCCACGCTCAAGGAGCGCATGCTGGAGCTCAACCGCACCATACAGTGGAAGCCGGCCAGTACGGGGGAGGGCCGCTTCGGCAAGTGGCTGGAAAACCTGCAGGACTGGAACCTGTCGCGCTCCCGCTTTTGGGGCATTCCCCTGCCCATCTGGCGCAGTGAGGACGGCAGGGAAGAAGTGTGCATCGGTTCGGTGGCCGAGTTGCATGAGGCCATCGAGCAAGCCCTGGCTTCCGGCAAACTGGGCGAAGATGAAACCCGGGCGAACCGGGACTACCTGGAGGCGATGCAGGCCGGCGGCGAGGCCTTTGACCTGCACCGGCCCTACATCGACGAGATCACGCTCGTAGGCCCGAGCGGCCAGCCCCTGCAGCGCGAGCGGGACCTGATCGACGTGTGGTTCGACTCCGGCTCCATGCCCTACGCCCAGTGGCATTATCCCTTTGAGAACGAAGACGTCTTCAAGCACTCCTTCCCGGCCGACTTCATCGCCGAGGGGGTGGATCAGACCCGCGGCTGGTTCTACACCCTGCACGCTATCGCCACTATGGTGTTCGACAGCGTGGCCTACAAAACGGTGGTGTCCAACGGCCTGGTGCTGGACAAGAACGGACACAAGATGTCGAAGCGCCTGGGCAATGCCATCGATCCGTTCGAGACCATTGCCACCCACGGCGCCGACCCCACCCGCTGGTACATGATCTCCAATGCCCAGCCCTGGGACAATCTCCGCTTCGATCTGGCCGGCCTGGAGGAAGTGCGCCGCAAGTTCTTCGGCACCCTCTACAACACCTATTCCTTTTTCGCCCTCTACGCCAATGTGGACCGCTTCGTACTCGATGAGGCCGACGCCGTGCCCGTAGCGGAGCGCCCCGAACTGGACCGCTGGATCATCTCCAAGCTGCACAGCCTGGTGAAGGAGGTGACGGCCCAATACGATGCCTACGAGCCCACCAATGCGGCCCGGGCCATCATGCACTTTGTGGATGAGCACCTCAGCAACTGGTACGTGCGCCTGTCGCGCCGCCGCTTCTGGAAGGGCGAGATGTCGGCCGACAAGAAGGCCGCCTACGAAACCCTGTTCGAATGCCTGCTGGTGACGGCACAGCTCATGGCCCCCCTGGCGCCTTTTTTCAGCGACTGGCTCTACAAAAATCTGACGGATAACATCCGCCAGGAAGCCCTCCGGCAGGATACCGGCCTGAAGCACGACAGCGTCCACCTCACCCACATGCCGAAAGGCAATGAAGCGGCCATCGACGAAGCCCTGGAGCGGCGCATGGATTACGCGCAGCGCATCAGTTCACTGGTGCTGAGCCTGCGCAAGAAGGAGAAGGTGCGCGTGCGCCAGCCCCTGCAGAAAGTTCTGCTGCCCGTGCTGGACGAGCAGTTCCGCCGGGAGGTGGAACAGGTGGAAGAGCTGGTTCGGGCCGAGGTGAACGTGAAAGAGTTCGAATACCTCACCGACGCTTCCGGGGTGATCAAGAAGAAGGCCAAGCCCAACTTCAAGACCCTGGGCAAGCGGCTGGGCAAACACATGAAGGCGGCCGCACAGATCATCAGCAACCTCAGCCAGGAGGAGATCGCTACCCTGGAGCGCACCAACCGGTACGAGCTGAGCGTGAACGGCGATACCTTCCAGCTCAGCCTGGAGGATTTCGAGATCAATACCGAGGACATCCCGGGCTGGCAGGTGGCCTCCGACGGCCAGATCACCGTAGCCCTGGACGTGACCCTCACCGACGAGCTCCTGGCCGAAGGTATGGCCCGCGAGCTGGTGAACCGCATCCAGAACCTGCGCAAGGATCAGGGCTTCGAAGTGACCGACCGCATCGCCGTGCACCTGGAAGCAAAGGATGCCGTGCGGGAAGCCACCCGGCTGTTCGGCGACTACATCCGCCACGAAGTGCTGGCCGACGAGCTGGAGCTGACGGAGCAACTGGAACAGGGCGAGTTGGTGGACCTGCCCGACGATACCCAGGTGCGCATCCGGGTGGAAAAGACGAGCAATTCATGAACCGAAGATGAATGAACGGGTGATCGAAGGGATTGCCCAACCTATTTATTCACCAATCTTCGGTTCACCAATCTTCGGTTTTGCAGCGCATTCTCATCATACAAACGGCTTTCATCGGCGACGTCATTCTGGCGACCTGCCTGATCGAGAAGTTGCACGCCCATTTTCCGGAGGCGGAGATCGACTTTGCGCTGCGCAAGGGCAACGAGAGCCTGCTGAAGGGGCATCCCATCCTGCGGGAGGTACTGATCTTCGACAAAAAGGAAAAGCGGCGCAGCCTGTTGCAGCTCATCCGGCGCATCCGGGCTCGCCGCTACGATCTGGTGGTCAATGCCCAGCGCTTCTTCACCAGCGGGCTGATGGCCGTCACCTCCGGCGCCCGCCAGATCGTGGGCTTCGACAAGAATCCGCTCGCTTTCGGTTTTACGCACCGCCTGCCGCACCGCATCGGTTCCGGGCAGCACGAGGTGGAGCGCGACCTCAGCCTCATCGCTCACCTCACGGATGATCGCCTGGTGAAGCCGCGCCTTTATCCCGCGCAGGCAGACTATGCCGGCATACCCCGGGATGAGCGCTACATCTGCATTGCGCCCACTTCGGTCTGGTTCACCAAGCAGTACCCGGCCGGGCGCTGGATCGCTTTCCTGGACGCGCTGGCGGAAGATTTGCCCGTCTATCTGCTGGGCGGCCCGGCCGACCGGGAAGCCTGCGAGGCCATCCGGCAGGCCACCCGTCACCCGCGCGTGACCAATAAGGCCGGCGAGCTGTCCCTGCTGGCCTCTGCAGCCTGGATGCAAGGGGCCGCCATGAACTACGCCAACGACTCGGCCCCGGTGCACCTGGCCACGGCCGTGGATGCGCCCATTGCCGAGATCTACTGCAGCACCGTGCCGGACTTTGGTTTTACGCCCCTGAGCAGCGTATCGCACGTGTTGGAGTGCGCGCAGGACCTCCCTTGCCGCCCCTGCGGCCTGCACGGCCATGCCGCCTGCCCGGAAGGACATTTCAAGTGCTCGGAAATTTCCGTTGAAGCTTTGCTGGACGTACTGGCCGACCGGTAGCGGTACGCTTTCGGGGGGGGGTAGTGTTCCCGGGTTTCCGTGTCCGCGGCTATTGCGGTGTTGGCCGAAAGCGTCGTGGTCAGTACTCCAGTTGGTGGTGCTTGTACCCACGCCATTCGATCCTATCATTCTTTTACTATTCGAGGGGCCTGCGTTCCATTGGTCGAGCGACTGATTTTCAAGCCCGCACAACAATGGAGCCCTGAAAGCGCGGGGCCTCAGTCCTCCCCGGGCTGCCCGCGGATCAGAATCGCGCGCTCAACCGGGCTACCCGCCCATGATCTCCCGCAGCTTCATAGCCAGGGCCATATCGCCTTTGATCTTCACCTTGCCGGTCATGGCGGCGACCATGGGGTTCAGCTCGCCCTTGCGCAGCTTCTCCATGGTATCCAGGCTCATCGTGATGGTGCAGTCGGCCTCCTTATCCTCGTTGTGTACCACGGGCTCGTCGCCGGTGAAGTCGAGATAAACCGTTCCCTCATCGAGCTGGAACTTGAAGGTGTTGTTCAGTCCGCTGGCCTGGGCGGCCTGCTTTTCAAACTGGGCGGTTACGTCGGCAAGTGTCATTGTGGGATAGGGTTGTACAGTTTTATTGGCCCTAAAGTATGAAATCAAAGCCGGATGGCCGTTTTTAAGTGAACAATTGATAATTTCGGGTATCCGTAACACCGAACAAAAAACCTTATCGACATGGAACGCCTTGAAAAACTCGTCAACCACTGGTGGCTGTTCTTGATCCGCGGCATTTTGTTTCTGGCCATCGCCGTACTGGCTTTTGCCGCGCCGGCCAAAACGCTGCTGGTGTATACCATTTGGATCGGCATCGGCTTTTTGATCGCCGGGGTGCTCACCACCATCTACGCCCTGCGCAACCGGGAGGAAGAAGGCTGGGGCTGGTCGCTGGCCGGCGGCATTCTGGATCTGGTGCTGGGCCTGCTGTTTGTGATACGACCTATCGAATCGGCCGGGGTGCTGGTGTTGTTGCTGGCAGTATGGCTGCTCATCAGCGGCATTATCACCATCGTGCAATCGTTCGAACTGCGCAAGAACGGCGAGGGCAACTGGTGGGTCAACCTGCTGCTGGGTATCCTGACGGTAGTGGCCGCCTTTGTGGTACTGCGCAACCCCATTTCCGGGGCCGTGGCCATCTCCTGGATGATCGGCCTGGGCTGTCTCCTCGGCGCCATTTTCTCCTTTTTCCTGGCTTTCAGCCTGCGCAAAGCCAGGGGCATGGCGAACGATGTACAGGAGCGGCTGACCGGAAGCTAGTTTTAGGGACCGGAAGCGGCTTGATGTGCAGGGAGCGGACAGCGGGCTGCCCGGGACGGGAATTCCCGCCTGTGGGTTCGCAAATGCCTTGCCTCCTTTCCTTGAGCCGTTTTACATTCGGGCCAGTACCTCCAGCGCATCCCAAAGCTGCAGGCCCAGGTCGGGGTCGCGGGCAAGCGGGGTAGGATGGCGGTGCCTGCCTTCCACGAAATACTGGCCATTGGTCCGCTGCAGGGTGCCCGTACGCATTTGTTGCACGATGGGGCTTACGGCCCGGTCAAAGACGTGGCGCGAACGCCAGTCCGCGAAAGGAAGAGCGAGTGGAAGATTCTGGGAGAGCTGATCCAGAAAGAGCCAGCGGGGATTTCCCGGACAGAAAGCGTTCACCGTAACGCCGCTGCCCTCCAGCCGGCGCGCCAGTTCCATGGTCCAGACCATGCGAGCCAGCGAAGACTGCTGGTGGGCCATAGGCTCGCCGAAGCGCTTGTCGCGCCGGATCGCCTCCGGGTCCAGCTGGCCGCTGCGATGGCTTTCGCCTGTGATGACGAGGATCTGCGCGGGCCTGCTGTGCTGCATGACCTGCAGGAGCTCGCGGGTGATCAAAAAGGGCGACACCAAATTGTAGGCCAGGTTGGCTTCCAGCCCTTCCGGCGTATTGGTGCGTACCGGAAGGGTAATGCCGGACATATGTGCCAGTACATCCATCTGTCCGTACCGGGCGTACAGCGTCTGCGTAAGCTGGCGCACGCAGCGGAGGCTGGAGAAGTCGCAGGTGAAGAGGTCGATGTTGGGATTGCTGCTTTCCCGGATGAGTTGCAGGCGTGCTGCCGTGCCTCGTGCTGCGTTTCGGCACAAAAGGACTACATCCCCTCCCCCGCGGGCGATGGCCGACGCAAAGACAAACCCCAGCCCCCTTACCCCGCCGGGGCACCGGACGGTCGAGTTTTTA
>JAJDFU010000321.1 GCA_020528935.1 Saprospiraceae bacterium
GACCGAGGCCATCGAAAAGGCCCTGTACACCCTCATCGTGGAGGGCATGCAGGAAGGCCTCTGGGATGCCTCTCCCGAGCAGCAGAAAGAGAAAAAGCAGGTGCTGCAGGATTTCCAGGCCGAGAAGGAGGCCATGGCCGATACCGACCTGTTCGGCCGCCAGGTCTATTACCACTCCAACAACCCGGCCCTGCGGGTGGGCGGCAGCGGCCTCTACTACCGCGGCGACATCGGCGGCTCCCAGATCAGCTTCGGCGCCGATGTGGGCCTGGAGATTCCCTTTACCCCTTCCTTTGCCGTGCATCCGCAGGCGGGCTTCGGCCGGCTGGCCACCGAGAGTTTGTATTCCGAAAATATCATCTTTGCAGACCTGAACCTGCAGTGGCGCATGCTGCCGCTCAACCGCTTTACGCCCATCGTGTACGGCGGGGCAGGCATTGTGATCGACCAGGACGGCCAGTCGGAGGAGACGCCCCGGCGCAACTACTTCAAGGTACAGGGCGGCGGCGGCTTCGAGTATTTCCTGAGCCCCACCGTGGCGGTGGACGTGCTGTTTGACTACAGCTACCTGCTCAACGACAACATCGACCGCACCCCCAACGGCCGCTACAACGACACCTTTTACCGCGGCCGCATCGGGTTGAAATTTTTCTTCGGAAACGACAACAACAATAAGTAAGTCTCTACCCCCAAACGCTACAGCCATGAACAAATGCCTTTTCCTTTCCGCTTTGCTGGGCCTCTTGCTGTGGGCCTGCAACGACGACCCCCTGCAGCCCGAGTTGTACGGCAATATCCGCGGGATCGTACAGGAAGCCGACGGTACGCCCATCGTGGGCGCCCAGGTGAGCACCAACCCCGCTACGGTTTCGGTGGAGACGGACTCCCTGGGCGAATTCGCCATCGACTCCATCCTGGTGCGCAATTATTCCATCGTCGCTCAGAAGGAGGGCTTTCGCGACCGCACCCAAACCGTGGAACTGACCGATGAGGAGACGGTAAACGTGACCCTCACCATGACCGAACAGACCGAGAACAACGATCCGCCCTCGGTGCCCACCCTCCTGGAGCCGTCCGACGACGCCACCGATGTGGAGCGCTCCCCCATCCTGCGGTGGACGGCCTCCGATCCCGAGGAAGATGCCCTCACCTACACGGTGCAGGTATTCAGCAGCGTGGATACCACCACCTTCATCCAGACGACGACCGACACCTTTCTGCAGGTGCCCAACCTCCGCCTGGAAACGAGCTACCTCTGGACGGTCAGCGCCGACGACGGCAACAATCCGCCGGTGACCAGCACCGTTCAGCGCTTCACGACCAAGGAGTTTCCGGATTACCGCATTCACGTGGTCAAGGAAGACACCATCACGGGCAACCTGGTGATCTACGCCGCCGAAGAACCGGTCCTGGACGGCAGTGGGAACGCGCAGGACAGCCTGGAGCTCATCCCGCTCACCGATCCGGGCGTGAACAGCTGGCGGCCGCACCTGAATCCGCAGCGCAACCGGGTGGCCTTCATATCCAACCGCAACGGGGAGAACCACCTCTTCCTCATGGACCGCAACGGCGACAATGTGGAGCAGCTCAGCTCGGATGCCCGGCCCATCTCCGGCGGCTTCAACGTGTACGACCTCAACTACGCCTGGGAGCCCAACGGCGAGCGGATCATTTACCCCAGCAACAATCGCCTGTACTGGATCAACATCAGCACGCGTTCCACCGTGCAGTACGCTCAGGCCGAGCCGGGCTTCGATTTTGTGGAAGTGGATATTGCGCTGTCCAACGATCCGATCGCGGTAGATCCCTATTTCGTACTGGCGCGCCAGGAAGGCGAAGATCGCTACGACACCCGTATCCTGCTCTACAATCCCAGCCTGCAGTCCAATGTACTCCTGGATGCCAAGGACAGCCTGATCCGCGGGCAGCTCGCCGGCCCCATTTTCTCGCCGGGCGACAACCTGATGGTGTACAGCGAGGATCAGCAGACGGGCACCAATTTCGACCAGATCCCGCGGGATGCGGTCCTGTTCCAGTCCAATTATCAGGGCAATCCCCTCACCTCCAAGGAGG
Source organism: Saprospiraceae bacterium (assembly GCA_020528935.1). Taxonomy (GTDB): domain Bacteria; phylum Bacteroidota; class Bacteroidia; order Chitinophagales; family Saprospiraceae; genus JAJDFU01. The sequence continues at coordinate 2,074 of JAJDFU010000321.1, forward strand.
CTTTGCCGGTGGGCCCCAACGCCGCCGGTCCCACCGTCCTGTCTCCGGCCTTGCCTCCCGCCGGGCTGCGCCGGCTACTGGCCAATACGCCAAACGACACCGGCAATCCCTTCGGCAATATTGTCCGGGGGGACCTGGCCGGCGGCGGCAGCGGGGAAGTGCGTGCCTTGGTCTACCCCAACGCCACCATGCCCGACTGGCAGTAGCGGGCCGGGCATCCTCTGTGCACCGGAGGGCTCCGGGCCTTCCGGTGAACGGCAACGGCTAACCGGCACCTCGGCGGGCCCCGCCGGCGCGGACTGGCAACGCAACGATCGAGCCATCGCTTGGGGAACGCTCCCAAATACCCGCGGCCATTCCCTATATTCGTACTTTTACTGCCGGCTTGTGAAAAACCTGATCCCACATTTTATTGCGCAGCAGTACGAGGAAGGCCAGAGCCACGGCCGGGTGGATGCTTACGTGATGCACATCGACCTGTCCGGCTTCACGGCCCTGACCGAAGGGCTCATGCAAAAGGGCCATGCCGGAGCCGAGGAGCTCTCTCACATTCTCAACGACATCTTCGCGCCCATGGTGCGGCTGGTCTATGCCCGCCGGGGGCACATTCCCTGTTTTGCGGGCGATTCCTTTTCGGCGGTCTTCTCCAGCCGTTCCGCTCAGCCGGAGGACATCACCCAGACCGCCCTGGATATTCGCCACCTGTTCAGCGGCCGCTCTTATCAGTTCGGCGATTTTACCATCGACATCCGCATCGGCCTGTCCTGCGGTGCGGTAGAGTGGGGCATTGTAGGCGAACAGCACAAAGCCTTTTACCTGCGGGGCACCCCCATCGACCGGGCAGCCTACTGCCAAAGCCAGGCCCGGCACCGGCAGATCATCCTGGGCGACTGCATTGCGGCCAAACTGAGGCACAGGCCCGTGCACATGGAGCCCGTGACACCCCGCCTCTACAGCCTCAGCGGCGACCCCAACCTCCATGCCCGAAACGAAGAGCTACCTATTTCCATCCGCCGGGAAACCCTCGACGCTTTTCTGCCGGATGCCGTGATCGACTACCACCTGGACGGCGAATTCCGGACTGTGGTCACGGTTTTTCTATCGTTCAAGGGGCTGACCAAGCACGAAGAGCTGGATGCGTTTGCCGGCATTCTCCTCGAGCGCTGCTACGAGTTTTCGGGTTATTTCAAAGAGTTTGAGTACGGCGATAAAGGCGGTGTAGCGGCCATGTTTTTCGGTGCGCCGGTGACCTTCGAGCACATTCATCAGCGCGCCCTGGAGTGCGTGGAGGCCATGCGGGAAGACCTGGATCGCCTGCGCCAGGACATCCCCGCGCTGGCCTATCGCGTAGGCATGACGATGGGCACGGCTTTCACCGGAATCGTCGGTGGGGAGGAGCGCTGCCAGTACGCGGCGGTGGGCAAGCACGTCAACCTGGCCGCCCGCCTCATGACGCGGGCCGACTGGCAGGAGGTCCTGGTTGATGCCGAAGTGCAAAAGAGCCCCCTGCACCGGTTTACCCCCAAGGGCGCCATCCAGTACAAGGGCTTTCAGGAGCCCATTCCCACCTATGTCTTGCTGGGCCGCAACTACGATTTCCGGCAGGCCTACGCCAGCGAGTTCTTCGGCCGCTCCACCGAGATGGACGCGCTGCACCGGCAGGCAGCACCCTTGTTGGAGGGCCGGCCGGGCGGTATTACCTACATCTACGGCGAGCCGGGCATCGGCAAGAGCCGGCTGACCTACGAGCTGCGCCAGCAGCTGGTGGAGCGCGGCGTGCAGTGGTTCTTTTGCCCGGCCGATCAGATCCTGCGCAAACCGCTCAATCCGTTCCTGTACTTTTTGCGCGAGTACTTCCTGCAGGATCCCGAAGGCGAGGGGGCGCGCAACCGGGTGGCTTTCGACCGTCGCCTGCAGGAGCTGCTCCTCCGCCTGGAAGAAGCCGGCGGGCAACGGGAGAAAGATATTGCCCGCGGGCTGAAGCGCCTGCAGAGTGTACTGGCCGCCAACCTGGGCCTGTACCAACCCGACAGCCTGTGGGAGCAGCTGGACGCCAAAGGCCGCTACGCCAACACCCTGGCCGCCATCGCCCAACTCTTTCAGGCCGAAGCCTGCCTGGCACCGGTCGTCCTGCAAATGGAGGACATCCACTGGATCGACGACAGCTCCCGCGAGCAACTGGAGGAATTGCTCCGCACCAGCCACGACCTGCCCCTGTGGATACTCATGACCTCGCGCTACCACGACGAAGGCAGCAAACCACAGTTGTTCAGTCGGGAATTTCTCACCGGCTACCAGGTAGCCGAACACGAATTCGACCTCAATACCCTGAGCCGGGAAGACGTGCGCCATTTTGCCGAGCACTACCTCAAGGGCGAAATTTCAGCTACCTTCCACCAGTTGCTGCTGCGCACCACCAATGCGAACCCCTTCTACCTGGAGCAGATCCTGGAATACCTGGTGGAACAACGCATGATCGCCCAGGAAAGCGGCACCTGGCAGGTGGTTGATCAAAACATCACGCTGTCGGATTCCATCCAGGCCATCCTCACCGCCCGCATCGACCGTTTGTCGCTGGCCGTCAAGGAAACGGTCAAGGCGGCGGCCGTCATCGGTCGCGAATTCGACCTGCCCATCCTGCGGGAAGTGATGCGCCACAACGATGTGTACGCCATTGACGACGAGGCCGGCCACACCTTCCGCGAACAGATCGAGAAAGCCAAGCGCGGGCAGATCTGGATGGCCATCAGCGAGCTGCGCTACCTCTTCCGGCACTCCCTGTTGCGCGAGGCCGCCTACTCTATGCAACTGCGCGCCCGCCTGCAGCACCTGCACGCACTCATCGCCCAGGCCATTGAAAGCCTCTATTCCGACAAGCTGGAGGACCGCTACGTCGACCTGGCCTTTCACTACGAGCAGGCCGGCATCCTGGACAAAACGGCAGAGTATCTGGACCAGGCCGCCCGTTTTGCCCAGGACAATTACCAGACCCAACAGGCCCTGAACCTGCTGGACAAGCTGCTGGATAAGCAACTGGAGTTGGATACCCTGGAGCTCAGCGCGCATCTGCGCACCCATCTTCGCAAAGCCCGCGTGCAAGAGCTCATCGGCGACTGGGACGAGTGCGAGCAAACCTGCCCCCCCGCCCTCCAGCGCGCCCAGCGCACCGCGTGCGCGCTGCCGGTGGGCCCTTGCATCCTCCAGCTCGGCCGGGTTCTCTACCTGCAGTGTAACGAGCCGGACCGTCGCCGCTGCCTCGTAACGGCGGCCCGCCTTTTCGAGTCCGTAGCCGACAGTGCCGGCAGTGCCCGCGTGGTCGGCAACCTGGGCAATCTCTATTTCCGGCAGGGCCAATACCCCGAGGCCAAAACCTAGTTCCAGGACAGCCTGGACATCGGGCAACGCACCGGTCAACGCACCATCGACACCCAGGTGGTGTCCAACCTGGGCCTCACCTTCATGAATCAGGGCAACTATGACGAAGGCATTCGCGTGATGCGCGAGCAGCTGGAAAAATGCCAGCTTCAGAACGACAAGCCCGGCATGGCCACCATCTTCACCTATATGGGGATCGTGTACCTCGAAAAGGGCGACTACGACCACGCCATGGACAGCTTTCAGCGCGGCCTTCAGCTCAATGAAGAGCTGGGCAACAAGATGCTGCTCTCCGTGGTGATCGGCAATATCGGCATCGTCAATCAGCGGCGGGGTAAGTACGAGGAGGCCATGGAGCAGTTTCAGCGCGACCTGGAACTCTGCGAAGAGCTGGGCGACAAACAGGGCATCGCCATTGCCCTGGGGCTCATCGGCGAACTGCACAGCATACGGGGCGAATTTTACAAAGCCATTGAGTACCTGCAGAAAAACCTCATGCTCTGCGAAGAACTGGGCTATCAAAAAGGCATTGCCAAAGCCGTCAACACCCTGGGCGACGTCTTCTATTTCCTGGAAAACTACCCCCGATCCCTGCACTTCTACAATCGCGCCATCGAGGTGACGCGCGGCATCGGCAACAAGCTGGTCCTGGGGTTCAGCTTGGTGGAGAAAGGCACCGTGCTGATCGCCAGCGCGTCCTACGGCGAGCTGCAGAGCGTGCTGCGCGAAGCCCTCGGCATTGCCGAAGAACTGGGCAATCCGGACCTCTTCTTCGAAACCAAGGTCCTGGAAGCCAAGGTCAAGCTGCTGCAAAAAGAGCCCGAAGCCGCCGTAGCCATCCTGAAGGGGTTGCTGCGCCGGCGACTCAACAAGGGGCAGCAAGCCACGGCCTGGTACCAACTATACCGGGCCGATCCGCTGGAACAGACCTACCGCGAGCAGGCCCGGGCGCTGTTCGACGAACTGTATACCGCTACCCCGCGCTACCTCTTCCGCAAGCGCCTGGAAGAACTCGGCGTCGACCCGCCCGAGGGTGCCGGTAGCGAGGGCGGCCGGGCGCCCTGAATGCCTCCTGTTCTACCGTAAATTCCGCCGCTGGTCGAAGAATAAGCCCCCCCGAGGTTAAACCCGGATTATGCATGAATTTGCGCGACTATACTGACGTTGAAGTGGATTGGGCCATCCCAATCCACTTCAAGTACGGCATATACTGACCGCTGCAGTTTGGGAGTATCCCAAACCACATCGCCTCATGTATAAAAGGCTCTTCCATTTAACAGCATGTTGCTATTTAGAAGCCTATGACCGGGCCGACCCGGACCATGGCAAAATATTGCCAACCCACATCCGGGTACACATCAAATAAGTAACACCAATCAAAAGCCCTGGTAACGCATCGAGGTACAAAATTTTACCATTCGCCAGCCCTTTGGGCTGTACATGCAACGCTTGGGCCGTTTTATCCTCTCTATATAGTAAAGAACATCCGGGACGTTTTTGCAACATCCCTGCAAGCCCTGATTTTCTTTAGGATTCTTATAGAATAAGTGCGATTTGCACTCGCACAAAGGCAGAATGTACGCGTTTAGCCTATATAAAGTGCTTTTTTCATACTAATCCGATTTAATGGTGAGTTGCCACGCTGCGGTGTGGCAACTTTTTTATTTGGCTCGCCGGCTTCTGCGTATTTTCCGCCAAAGTCCGATCCTGCAATGACGATACGATGGATGACCCTTACCTTGCTCTTCGGGGCCCTGTCGGCAGGTGCGCAGCCGGCTCCTCAGCCTCTGCCCACGCCCTTTGAACGCGATACCACATACTCGGCGACATACCGGGAGACGATGGGCTTCTATGCCGAACTGGCGGCGCACTATCCGGAGCAGTGCAGTCTGCAGCTGGCCGGCGGCACCGATGCCGGGGCGCCGCTCTACGCTTTCGTCCTTTCGCCGGACGGCACCCTTACTCCCGACTCGGCCCGCGCCCGGGAAAAGACCGTCCTGCTCGTCAACAACGGCATCCACGCCGGCGAGCCCTGTGGCGTGGACGCCAGCATGATGCTGGCCCGCGACCTGCTGAGCGGGCGCCTGCTGCCCGGCGCCTGGTCGGAGGTGGTCCTCGTGATTATGCCGTTTTACAATGTGGGGGGTGCGCGCAACCGCGGGGCCCCGAGCCGCGCCAACCAGAACGGCCCCCGCAACCCGGGCTTTCGCGGCAATGCCCGCAACCTGGACCTCAACCGCGACTTTGTGAAGTGCGATTCCCGCAACGCCCAATCCTTCAACCGCTTGTTTGCCTACTGGCAGCCCCATCTGCTGGTGGACACCCACACCAGCAATGGCGCCGACTACCAGCACACCATGACCCTCATCGCCAGCCAGAAGGACAAGCTGGAACCGCCGCTGGGCCGCTACCTGGAAACGCGTTTGCTGCCGGAGCTGTATCGCCGCATGGCCGCCCACGGCTGGGATATGGTCCCCTACGTCAATACCCGCAGCACCACGCCCGATAGCGGCATCGACGGCTTTCTGGACCTGCCGCGCTACGGCACGGGCTACGCCGCCCTGCACCATTGCCTGGGCTTCATCTCCGAGGCTCACATGCTCAAGCCCTTCGCCCGGCGCGTGCGCAGCACCTACAGCCTGCTCGAGAACCTGCTCGTGATCGCCGCCGACCAGGGCGCCGGGATCCGGCGTGCCCAGGCCCAGGCCGTCCGGCATGCCCGCAGCCGCAAGCGCCTGCCGCTGCGGTGGGCCCTGGATACCGCTTCGGTGGACTCCGTGTTATTCCGGGGCTATGCAGCTGATCACAAGCCCAGCAAAGTGAGCGGCCTGCCCCGGCTCTATTACGACCGCAACCGGCCTTACGAACGGAAGATCCCGTACCGCAACGACTTCAAGCCCGTACTGGAGGTGAGCCGGCCCACGGCCTATCTCATTCCCCAGGCCTACCGGAGAGTGGTTGACCGCTTGCGCTGGAACGGGGTCCGGCTGCATCGCCTGCGCAAGGACACTACCCTGGAACTCAACGTCTACACCATCCGGGAGGTACAGACCACCGCGCGGGCCTACGAAGGCCACTACCTGCACTACGAGGTCGAGGTGGAATCGCAGCGGATGCGACGCACCTTCTTTCAGGGCGACTGGGTGGCCTTTACCGATCAGCCCGCCCTGCGCTACCTCGTAGAAGTGCTGGAGCCCCAGGCGCCGGACAGTTTCTTTGCCTGGAATTTTTTCGACGGCATCCTCATGCAAAAAGAGTATTTCTCCAGCTACGTGTTTGAGGATGAGGCGGCCCGGCTCCTCGATGCCCATCCCGACTGGCGGGCCGAGCTGGAGGCCAGGAAACGCACCGACCCGGCCTTCGCCCAAGATGCCCGCGCCCAGCTGGAGTGGGTGTACCGCCGCTCGCCCTACTTCGAGCGCACCTACCGGATGTACCCCGTAGCCCGCTGGGAGGGAAGGCCCCGCCTGCCGGTGGAAGCCGTGCGGGGCTGGGAATAGGCAGGTTTAATGCGCGATGGCTCAGTGCTGACCGGCGAACACGGCACGAGCAAATTGAACCGGGAATGGAGGCGGCCTACTTAATATTCTTCCGCCCGGCGGCGTGTACAAAGAGGATGTTTCCGCAGCTGTCGTAGCCCTGGAAGACAGCCGCGCCCTCGTGGCGCACGGCCTCGTCGCGAATGCCCACAAGCAGCAGGTCGGCATCGCTGGATTTTTCGGAGATGATGGTGCGCGCATCCACCTCCATGGGGTGGAGCTGCACGTCCACATTCTGGCGGGCGATGGGCAGCTGGCCGGCCGCCACCAGCATGAGCAGGCGGTTGCGCTCTTCCTCCAGGTTCTCCTCCCGGAACAGGGCGAAGATCTTGATCTGGGCATTGGCCCATTCGCGGTGGCCGATGATGATGTAGGAGAGCAGGATCATGAGGTTGGCATTGTCGTAGTCGTGGGAGGTGATCCAGATGTGAATGCTCTTTTTGAGGCCGTAGCCGCGCTCGGAGGCCCCCAGTATGGCCACGTCGAAATCGATGGACCGGATGAGTTTGAAGTTGTCCACGATATCGGGCAGATTGCCGGGCTGATGACGGGAAAACTCCAGCAACAGCAGGTTGTTCTCCGTGCCGGAAATGCCGGGCAGCTGGATCACCTGGGCAATGGCCGAGGTGTAGGACGGGCTGATGAGGGTGTCGATATAGACATTGCTTTTGCTGGCTTCGGCCATTTGAATGAGGCGCTCTTTGGCCGCGCGGGCCTCCTGGTTGGTGCTCAGGGAAAGGTAGCCGTCGATCTTGTGGATGTACGTGCCGAAGCCGTAGCGCTGGGAGATCCAACGCAGCAGGTCGAAGGCGGCCAGGCGTTGGAAGGAGGAGCCGGAAATGCAAACGGCTGAGGGGCGCCAACTGGCGATCTGTTCCTTTTCCGCTTTTTGCAAAAAAACCTGCAATTGGCGGCTGAATTGAAAGATGACCCCCTGGAAAATGGCGGCCAGGTTTTTCTTTTCCGGATTGACCCGCGAGACGATCACGTAGATGAGCACCATCAGCACCAGCGCCAGGAAAGCGTATCCGGCATTCATGACAAACATGAGCCCGAAGCAAGCGATCGCTCCGAACAGCGAGAGGTACCAGCGCGAGCGAAAGGTAGGCCGGTAAGCCGGATCGGCGGCAAAGTGGTTGAGAAAGGAAATGAGACAGAGCGTGCCGTAGGTGACCATGAAAAACATGGAGATGAGCTCGGCCACGAAATCCAGCTCGCCCAACAAAATGAAAAAGAGGGCGATGAGCAGGGTGATCAGCGTGGCGTTGAAGGGTTCGTCGTTCTCGGCGCGCCCGCGCGATACCCAGTAGTTGAAGCGGGTGGAGGGGAAGAGCTGATCGCGGGCGATGGCCTGCAGGGTACGGGGCGCCACCAGCAGGGAGCCCAGGGCGGAGGAAACGGTAGCAGCCGCCAGGCCCGTGGGAATGATCCACCAGCCCTGCCAGGCGATGTCGGCCATGACCAGGTGGCTGGTGTCGACCAGATCCTCCGGACTGGCCGACCGGGCCAGCTTGTAGGCGATGAACACATACACCACCATGCCCGAAAGGGTGCCGGCCAGGGTGCCCAGCGGGATGGAGCGGCTGGGCGCGCGCAGGTTGCCCGAAAGGCCCACCCCGGCGGTCATCCCGGTAAAAGCCGGAAAGATGATGGCAAAGACCAGAAAAAAAGGCAGGGGAGCCTCGCCCGGCAGGTCGTAATTGCCGATGTGCAGCAGGGGATCGAAGGGCTGGCTGCGCGCGTAATCCGTCTGGCCGATGAAAAAGGCAGCCAGCGAGAGAAAGAGCGTAACCACCACTACGTAGAGCATCTTCACCCCCAGGTCGGCACCGCGCGTGAGTACGATGGCCGTGAGGACGAACAAGGCCGGCACGCTCACCGTTTGCTTTCGATCCAGCAGCCACTGCACCACAGGCGGCAGTTCGTAGGTGGCCCGTATCCACTCAAAAAGGGAAGTGAAGGCCTCGGCAAAAGCAATGATGTAAAAGGCTACACTGATGGCCTGGGAAGCGAAGAGCGCCAGACCGATGGCCGAACCGATCACCAGCCCAAAGGAGCGGGAAATGATGTAGTACTCGCCCCCGCCTTCCACCTTCTGGTTGGTGGCGATCTCGGCAATGGCCATAGCCGTGGGGATGGTAACGGCATGCCCGATCAGAATGATCAACAGCGTACCCATAAAGGACACATTGCCCAC
>JAJDFU010000561.1 GCA_020528935.1 Saprospiraceae bacterium
TTTGTTGCTTGTCTCTTTTCCGGGCCTGGGCTTTCACCCGCCTGACCCTGCACCGGTTACTGGTCTTTTACCCGGACCTCCCCCGGGCCGGGAGCGCGGCCCGCAGGAAATTCCCGACGGCCCGCCTCGGCGATACATGCCTGCTGGGGAGTTTGCTGCTCCTCTACCGGCAGTTTGGCCATGGAAACCTGGAGGTCATCTTCGAGCAATTGCGCGATCCGGCTTTTACCGCTTCTGCCGGATTGGAGATCGCCGCTGTGCTGCTGGCCCTGACGGCCCTGCTAAAGTCGGCCCAATTCCCTACCCACGGCTGGCTGATCGAGGTAATGGAGACCCCTACCCCGGTCTCGGCTTTGCTCCATGCCGGATTGCTGAATGCAGGCCCCTTTCTGATCGCGCGCATGGCCTTTGTGATGGGCCACGCCCAGTATGCGCCCCTGCTGTTGATCTTCTTCGGCGGACTCACGGCCTTTTTCGCTTCCGCGGCCTTCCTCACACAGCCCGCCGTAAAAACCGCCTGGGGCTATTCCAGCGCAGCCCACATGGGGTTTATGCTGCTGGTATGCGGCATGGGAGTGTATCCCGCTGCCATGCTGCACCTGGTCGCGCACTCCTTTTACAAGGCCCATGCTTTTCTCTCCTCGGGCAGTGTGCCGGATATCATCCGCGCATCCCGGGTGGCCAAAGCCCGGCGGCTGGGGCATCCCCTGCGGATCGCGGCCAGCCTGGGGCTGGCGCTGCTGGTTTACCTGAGCTTTGCCCTGCTTTGGGGCATCCATCCCGTAGCGGAGGGTGCCTTGCTGGCTACGGGCGCCATCGTGGTCATGGGGCTTAGCCAGATCATCGCTCCCGCTCTGGACTCCGACGGCTATGCAGCAACCGCACTGCGCGCGCTGCTGCTGACGATGATCGTCGCCGCTGCCTTTTTCACCCTGGAAAGCACCACCGAGCTGCTCCTTCGCTCCCAACTGCCGCCCCTGGCCCCGCTGGGGCTAGCCAGCCTCGTACTCGTCGCCGCCCTCTTGCTGCTTTTCGCCTTTACAGTAGGCCTGCAGATCGCAGCTCCGGCTTACCCGGCAAGTCCTTTCTGGCAAAAACTGGCCGTGCACTTTCGCAACGGCTGGTATGCCAACGTGTGGTTCGACCGCTTGGTCGGCACCTGGAATACCAATGGCAACATCCTGAAACGCGCCCAAAGGGACCCCGTAACTCCATAAAGTGGTGTGTACAAAACCGCTGTTCTCCTTTTCCTTTCAAAAGCTAAAACATACTCAAAATGACCGTGGATCGAACCGTCCTGGACAACCCTTACCTCGCTGCGCCACAACGCCAAACTTTTATACGTGCAATGCGGGAGGCTTGTGAGAAAATAGCCCCCCTATGGCCCCTGGACCGCTTTGTAGCCGTCAATCCCTACTACGGCCTGGCCGGCCTTCCCTTTGAAGAAGCCGCCGGCCTGCTCGCACGGACCGGTCGGGCACAAATGACCCTCCCGGCATCCTTTTACCTGAAGGCTCTGCGCGAGGGGGTCATGGAGGAGGCGGACCTCGAGTATGCGCTTGACCGAAGCGGCCTGGCGGGGCGGAATGTGCGGGCATTCCTCGAGCAGCTCGAGGATAGCGAAGGGGAACAGGAGGCGGTGGCATTGGTAGCCGATGCCGCTGCCCAAGCGACCGGCACGGACTGGTGCGGCTTCATGACCGACCGCATCACCTCCTGGGCATCGGCCTACTTCGATCAGGGACAAAGCCTCTGGCAGAGTTCACCCGGCGATCAGGACCTCTTCACTGCCTGGCACGCCGATGCCCTGACGGATCGCAGTCCGGTCATTATGGGGTTGAAACACTTTCGACGCGCCCTGCAATCGCTGCCCCGGGATCCCGAAGAGGCGGCCTTGGCCTGCCTGGCGGCCCTGAATCTGCCCGCCGAGGCGCTGCCCCTTTACCTGCACGCCCTGCTTTTGCGGCTGGGCGGCTGGGCGGCCCACACCGCCCGGCTGGACTGGGAAAACCGCATGTATGGCGGCCCGACCGACCACCTGTACCATTTCCTGAGCGTACTCCTGTGCTGGGAAACCTGCCTGCTGCGCACCTTGCCTGCCCAATCGATGAAAGCCAGTTGGACAGCTGCTCGCCGAAAATTGAAGGAGCTGGCTCAGGCAGCCCCCATAGACCCGGTCCTGCAGAAGAGACTCGTACTGCAACAGGCCTATGACCATGCTTGTCAGCGGACCTTGCTGCAAAAGCTGGGCAAGAACACCAAATCTAAGACTTCGAGCCCTGACCGGCCCGCCGTGCAGGCCATCTTTTGCATTGATGTGCGCTCGGAAATCTTCCGGAGAAACCTGGAACAGGTAGATCCTCAGGTGGAAACAATGGGTTTTGCCGGGTTTTTCGCTTTCCCCGTCCGCTACATTCCGATCGGCCGCCGGGAAGTTCGTGCGCAGTGCCCGGTACTGATACCCGCTGGTCCTGCGGTTCGGGAGTCCCTGGATGACCCGCAAGCTCAGCAACGGGCCGTGAAGCGCCGTTCGCTCGCCTACCAGGTGCAAGAAGCCTGGAAAGCCTTCAAACTGGGCGCCATTTCCTGCTTCAGTTTTGTCGGCCCCATCGGACTGGCTTACCTTCCCAAGCTGTACAGCGATGCCTTCGGCCGTACACGCCCGGTCGAGCATCCCGACCAGGCAGGGCTTCCCCGCCGCCTTCGGTCAAAACCGCGCAGCGTAAACCTGGAAAAAAGCATATACGAAGGTGGGGAACCGGTTATCTCCATGGACGAGCAGGTCGAGTTGGCCCGGTCGGCCTTGCAGGCCATGTCGCTGACCGACGGATTTGCCCGCCTGGTGCTCCTGGCCGGGCACGGCTCCACCACGGTCAACAACCCGCATGCCACCGGTCTGGACTGCGGCGCCTGCGGTGGCCAAACGGGTGAAGCCAATGCCAAGGTAGCCGCCCGCGTGCTCAACCATCCTGAGGTGCGAAGGCGATTGGCGGAGGCCGGCCTAGCCATACCCCAAGACACGCACTTTCTGGCCGGCCTGCACGATACAGCCACCGATGAGCTGCGAATCTTCCACCAGGATGAGGTGCCGCCCAGCCACCGGGCCGATCTCGAAGCGCTGAAAAAAAACCTGGCCAAAGCCGGGCAGGCCGCCCGAACAGAGCGTGCAGCCCGGCTCGGCATCGAAAAAGGGGCAAACCTGGACGCCGCCGTGGTGGCCCGCAGCAAGGACTGGTCGCAGGTGCGCCCGGAATGGGGACTGGCCGGTTGCCACGCCTTCGTGGTGGCGCCCCGCAAACGCACCCAGGGCCTCGACCTGGGGGGCAGATCCTTTCTGCATTCCTACAGCTGGAGGCAGGACGAAGGCTTCCGGGTACTGGAGTTGATCATGACGGCCCCCATGGTGGTCACCAGCTGGATCAACCTGCAGTACTATGCCTCCACAGTGGACAACTTCCGGTTCGGCTCGGGCAATAAGACCCTGCACAACATAACCGGCGGCATCGGCGTACTGGAAGGCAACAGCGGCGACCTGCGCACGGGACTGCCCTGGCAGTCGGTGCACGACGGCGAGCAGTATCAACACCTGCCGCAGCGGCTTAACGTGATCATCGAAGCGCCCATCGAGGCGATGAACAGCATCCTGGCCAAACACGAATCGGTGCGGCAGCTGTGCGACCACGACTGGATCCGGCTGCTGGCCATGGACGAGCAGGGGCGGGTCGCCCATCGCTATTGCGGCGACCTATGCTGGGAAGCATTGCAGGCCATGGCGGTGCGCTGAAGCGACGAAACGGCCCTTCCTCATTCGCACAGAAAAACCCAGTAGATAGCGACCATGGCCAGCAAGCAGGCAGAAATGACCTTTTCATGAAGGCCTTTTTTATCGGTCCGGATCTGTGGGGGCTACCGGGTAACCGGTGGCTCTGCCCGGAAGGTATAATTCGTGCTCGTGCGCATGTGTACACTTCCGAATACGTGTGCGCACGAGCATGCCATTGCTGTTAACCCGAATTATTCACGGATTACCGTGAATAATGACGATAAGTGACTGAAAACAAGC
>JAJDFU010000605.1 GCA_020528935.1 Saprospiraceae bacterium
TCTGTTTTTTTTGTAAGCAAGAGGCCGCAAACGAGATCTAGTACGGTCTCTTGGGCTTGGGGATGGTTACAAGAGGCAGGAACATTACCTCGGCAGAGGTCGCCCTGGGCCGGCATCTGTTCTACGACCCCATCCTTTCTTCGGACAGCACCCTGTCCTGCGCCAGCTGCCACAAGCAGGAACTCGCCTTTACCGACGGGCGGACAGTAAGCACGGGCGTGTTGGGCCTGGAAGGCACCCGCAACTCCATGTCGCTGGTCAACCTGGCTTACAACATCAACGGCTTCTTCTGGGATGGCCGCGAACCCACCCTGGAAAGCCAGGCCCTGATCCCCATTGAAGACCATCTGGAAATGAACGACACCTGGGAAAACGTAGAAGAAAAGCTGCGGCGCCACCCCACTTACCCCAAAATGTTTAAAGAAGCGTTCGGCATCGAGCGCCGCAGCGAGATCACCCGGGGCCTGGCCACGCGGGCGCTTGCCCAGTTCGAGCGCACGCTCATCAGCGGCAACTCCCTCTACGATCAGTCCCTGCGGCTGGAAACCTTCTTGCCCGACGACGTAGAGCGGGGACGGCAGTTGTTCGTCATCGAACCGGCTGACCAGTCGGAAGCACACCCGGGTTGCTTCCACTGCCACGGTGCGCCGCACCTGACCAACAACCAGTTTTTCAACAACGGCCTGGAGGACGTGGACGACCTGTCCGATTTCCCGGATCTCGGCCGGGGTGCCGTAACCGGCAACGTGTACGACAACGGTAAATTCCGCGCCCCCACCCTGCGCAATATCGCCCTGACGGCTCCCTATATGCACGACGGCCGCTTCGAAACCCTGGAAGAGGTGCTCGACCACTATGCCGGCGGCGGCCACAATGTGGTCAATGAAGATCCCAACATCCAGCCCTTCACCCTTACCGAGCAGCAAAAAGCCGATATGATCGCCTTTCTGCATGCCCTCACCGACACGTCTTTCACCCAAAATCCGGCTTTCAGCAATCCCTTTGACGATTAAACGCGGTTTTTTTTGTCGCTGCCAGGTATCGAAGTAGCTACAGGTTTTTCACAAAAAAACCAACCTGTTATAATACAATCTACTGATAATCAACCGTTTGATAAATATTTTTGTAGCGAAATCGATCCTTAAACTATTCACATTTATTCATTTTTGTCTTTGAATCCGCTTGGGATAATGTGGATGTTTGTAATGTCAAACGAAGTCACCGATTAACGAATCGGGAAAAAGTTGGAAAAAAACGGGATAAAAATTTTGCCAGTGGTAAGCCAGATCGGGAAATCTGGCTTACTACCTGCAAATTTTCGAGGAGAAGTTTGACCCTAAGTACGAGCACCCTTGCTAAACGCACTCATACATACAAACAAGCAAACAAGCCCTTTCAACGCACTCTAACCCGCCGGAAACGTCCGGATACGGAAACAAGCCCAAAAACGAAAGAAACAAGCCTAAAGCTCAACGGGTCCCTTACACCTGCCCGTTGACATCTAAAATCCAGTTTGAACACCTAAGACCCATTTTCTTTCTTTCGTCCTGCAGGCCTTTATCACTTTTTTGTTAAAGTTTTATTAAGCCTGCACTAATTTACGGTTTTCCGTTGTTAGTAAGTTGAAAGCTGTGAAGACAACAGGTGCCGCAAGGCATCAAAGATTAATTCATGGGATTATAATTTGTTAGTAGTTGGTCGTATCACGAAACGTGATACGACTTTTTTTTTGTCCCTGATCCAGGATCCTTTTTTACCTTAGTGCGGAATTGGCGGGTCCCGGGCTTAGGGCGGAAAACTCGGTGAATTTTCCGGCCTAAGAGTTGACGATCCTTCGGATGTCAGCATCGAAGACCCTGACATGAGTGGTTGAAAATAACCATGTTTTCAGCCATTTATCGCCATTATTCACGGGAACCCCGTGAACAATACGGGTTAGCCCGCAGGTGAAAGCTCGCTCTTGATCGTCAAGAGCGGGCTTTCGTCATTTTGCGAACACTCCAACAACCGTTCATAGGTTCATCCACACCCATGTAGGTATGTTGGCCAAACATCCTTGCCATGACGCGCTATCGTTCGTTTACCGACTGGAAAGATGTGAGCATTGAACTGCTCAACGAACTGTTTACACCGCTGCGCCCCTGGGAGCGCCTGGAACGATTGTACCGCTATTTCCCGGAGCACGAAATCCTGGTCACCTCTTCTTTTGGCACGCAGTCCGCCCTCTTGTTGTATTGGATCAACCGGGTGTGCCCCGGCCAAACCATTTATTTCATCGATACGACCTATCATTTTCCGGAGACCCTGGCCTACAAGGACCAACTGAGCCGGCAGCTGGGCCTGGAGGTGGTTGATCTGCGGCCGGCGCCGGCCGAAAATGCCCTGACCCGGGAGGAGGCCTGGTGGGCTTCCCATCCCCGCATGTGCTGTGCCATCAACAAGGTTGCCCCCCTGGAGCCCATCAAGGAGAAGCACCGTATTTGGATATCCGGACTCATGGCTTATCAGACAGAATTCCGGGCCCGACTGCGGGTGTTTGAAAAGCAGGGCGACATCGTCAAGTTCCATCCCCTGATCGATCTGGAAGAAGGGGAGTTTTTGTACTATTTCGGCAAGAACGGCCTGCCCGAGCACCCCCTGGCCGGTGAGGGCTACGGCTCCATCGGTTGTACGCACTGCACCGAGCGCGGCGAAGGGCGTTCCGGACGCTGGCAGGGCAGCAACCAGACCGAGTGTGGGCTGCACCCCGGCTATTTTGTGCGAAGAGGAAAGGGATGATCAGTCTTCCAATGCGGCTACCCCCGGCAGGGTCTTGCCCTCCAGCAGTTCCAGCATGGCGCCCCCACCCGTGGAGACGTAGCTGATGGCTCCGGCCAGCCCTAACTGATTGACCGCTGCGACGGAATCGCCGCCACCCACCAGGGAGAAAGCCCCTTGCGTAGTGGCGTCGGCGACGGCCTGCGCTACAGCCTTAGTGCCTTCCGCAAAGTTCGGCATCTCAAAAACCCCCATAGGGCCGTTCCACAGGATACGCCGGGCATCCAGGATGACCGTCCGAAAGGCCTTTCGAGCCTGTTCGCCAATGTCCAGCCCCATCCAGCCTTCCGGGATCGACATGCTGTCGGCCTGCCGGTGCCCGGCTTCATTGGAAAAAGCGTCGGCAATGATGGAATCCGCGGGCAAATGCACGGATACCCCCTTCTGCCGGGCTTGCTCCAGGAGCTGGCGCGCGAGGTCCAGTTTGTCTTCCTCCACCAGGGACTTGCCCACTTCGCCGCCCTGCGCCCTGAGAAAGGTATAGGCCATACCGCCACCGATGAGGAGGTGGTCTACCTGCTGCAGCAGACTGTCCAGCAGTTGGATCTTGTCGGACACCTTGGCGCCTCCGATGATGGCCACAAAGGGTTTGGAGGTATCCTCCATCAGCTTTTGGGCGTGTTCCAGCTCGCTTTTCATCAGAAATCCAAAGTCGCGCTGATCCGGTTCGAAGTATTGCGCCACTACCGTTGTGGAGGCGTGTGCCCGGTGTGCCGACCCAAAGGCATCGTTGACGTACCGGTCGCCCAATGCGGCCAGTTGTCGGGCGAAGTCCGGATCGCCCTTCTCCTCTTCGGCCTGAAAGCGGGTATTTTCCAGCAGGAGCACCTGGCCGGGCTCCAGGGCTTCGGCCTTGGCACGGGCCTCCTCCCCTACCGTGCTCCCGGCAAATTGCACGGGCACGCCCAGCAGGTCGGAAAGCGGCTCCACAACATAGCGCAACGAGAATTTCTCCCGGTCAATGCTGCCGTCCTCTTTGCGCTTTTTCTGCGGGCGCCCCAGGTGAGACATGAGGATGGCAGCGCCTCCGGTATCCAGGATGTGCCGTATGGTGGGCAGGGCTGCGCGAATGCGATTGTCGTCGGTGACCTGGTGCTCGGCATTGAGCGGCACGTTGAAGTCTACCCGCACCAGGGCTTTTTTTCCGTTGAAATCCAGTTGCATGGGGCAAGGTGTTTGAAAACGGGGCATCACGGATGCCCCGAAAAGATCCTATTTAGTGAGAATGAGATGGGCCAGAT
>JAJDFU010000502.1:0-3814 GCA_020528935.1 Saprospiraceae bacterium
CTAAGCTTGTTCTTGCCCAAGAGTTATTTGCTCAACCGGGCGTAATACTGCAATAGACGGGCAAAAAAACTTAGCCGGAAAATACACAGCATTTTCCGGCCAAGGGATTGACGCATTGCAAAGCATGGATGATCAAAGAATAATCCGGACTAAAGCCGCTTCTACAGTGACCGTGGAAGCGGCTTTTTTTCTTTTTTAGAGCCAGCCCTTGCTTTGCATATCGGCCACTGAATCGAGCAGAGCCTGCTCGGCAGGCCGGTAGGTCAAGTCCAGGTCTTCCTGGCTGCGGCTGTTGTCAAAGGCTATGGGGATGCCCCAGTTTTCGCGCAGGAACTTCCAAGTCAGCCCTTGCAGGGGGCCAAAAATGTAAGCCAGCGGCTTGGGGATGAGCCCTTTGGGCAGGGGCAGCTGGCCATTGTACTCCCGGCGCAGGGTTTGCGCCATATCCAGAAAGCTCATCACTTTGTCGGACAGGATGTGGCGGCCGCTGGCGCCGGGCGTGAAGCCGGCCTTGATGTGCGCCTGGGCTACATCTCGAACGTCGACTATGCCAAAGTAGAGCGCCGGAGCGCCGCTCTTGAACTGCCCCCCGGCGAGCTGCAACAGGGTTTCGGTGCTGGTTGCGTCTTTGCGCTGGCTGAGGGAGGGGCCCATCACAAAAGCGGGGTTAATGACCACCAGATCCCATTGATCCTGCTGTTCGGCCAGTTTCCAGGCCTCGCGCTCGGCCACCGTCTTGGAGTAGGAGTAGGGCTGGTGAGTGAGGCTGGAGCTGGTATTCCAGTGTGCTTCGGTGAAAACGCCGTTTTCGGTCTGCTCCTTATCGGATGCATCGCCGTAGATCGCAGCCGCCGATGAGGTGAGCACGACCCGCTTTACGTCCGGGCTTTGGCTGGCGGTGTTCAACACGTTTCGCGTGCCTTGCAAAGCGGGATCCACCAGCTGCTTTTGGGCGTCCTTGATGCCGCTGATAAAGAAGGGCGAAGCCGTGTGGATGACCAATTCGCAGCCTTTCATGGCTTCGGCAAAAGAACCGTCATCCAGAAGGTCGGCTTCGAAAAGTTTGAGTTTGCCACCCTGCTCGCGGTCCCTCATTTCCATCAGGTGAGCGACCTTTTCCGGGCGCGAAGGGTCTCGAACCGTACCGTGTACGGTATAGCCTTCGTGTAGCAGGTATTGGACGATCCAGGAAGCGATAAAACCGGAAGCGCCGGTCACCAGCACGGGAGTATCAGGGTCGATGCTTGGGTTCATATTCAAGGCTTTTGAAAGGGAAACGCGCGCCTCGTTCTCTGGGTTGCCGCCTATCGGCAGGCGGGTATATTTTTCTATTTTTGAGCAGCTGTTACACAACCGACCCTATGCAAACCCTCTTGCTTGCCATTCAGTGGAATGTTTCCCCGGAAATCGTAAATATCGGTCCCATCAGCCTGCGCTGGTACGGCCTGCTTTTCGCTCTGGGCTTTCTCGTTGGATTGTTCATCGTACAAGCCATGTTCAAGGCCGAGAACGCCCCGGAGAAGTGGCTGGACCAGGCCTTCATCTACGTGGTGGTCGGTGCCGTAGTAGGCGCCCGCCTGGGGCACGTGTTCTTTTACGATTGGCCGTATTACCGGGAGCACCTGGATGAGATCGTCCGCATTTGGGAGGGCGGCCTGGCCAGCCACGGCGGTGCGATCGGCATCATTCTGGCTTTGTGGATCTACTCCCGGGTAGTGACCAAAAAGTCTATCCTCTGGATCCTGGACAAGGTAGTGGTGCCCACGGCGCTGGCGGGTTCCTTCATTCGCCTGGGTAATCTGATGAATTCGGAGATCCTGGGCAAGCCGGCCGATGTGTCCTGGGCGTTCGTCTTTCAGCGGGTGGATCAGGTGCCTCGCCACCCCGTTCAGCTATACGAGTCTATCAGCTACCTCATCATATTCTTCATCCTGTACTGGGTGTACTGGAAGACGAACTTTCGCAACAAGCCGGGCTTTCTGTTTGGCCTTTTTCTGGTGCTCATTTTCGGGGTGCGCATCGTCATGGAGCAGTTCAAGGTGAGCCAGGGCGGCTTCGAATCGGCCTTCGACAACGCGCTCACTACGGGCCAGTTGCTCAGCATTCCCTTCGTACTCGTCGGCCTGTTTTTTGTCCTGCGGCCCAACCCGAACGCAAAATAAGGACCGCCTGTGGTCGTTAAGCTGGAAAACCTCCGAAACATGCCGGTATTGCTTGGATTGGCTTTTTACTTGGCTGCCTGTGCGGCAGATGGTGGCCTGGGCGTTTCGGCGCCGGATTTCAGTCTGCCCTATGCGATCGCAGCACCCAGCCAGCAGCATTCCCTCCATCCGAAAGTCCAGGAAATTTCGGGCATTACCTGCAGCCCGGATCCCAAAAAGCTGTTGGCCGTACAGGACGAGCAGGGCCAGGTATTTCAGCTGGACAGAACGCATGGCGGCCTGGGCGAATCGGTGCCTTTCTGGAAAGACGGCGATTACGAGGGCATTGCACGGGCGGGCGAGGAGATCTATGTGCTGAAGAATACCGGGACGCTGTACGGCATCACCCACTTCGGTACCCCTCAGCAGGAAGTAGCCAAGTACAACGATTTTCTCAACGACGAGTTCGATGCCGAAGGCCTCGCCTATGACCCCGGGGCAAACCGCCTGCTCATCGCTTGCAAAGGGGAAGGCGAGGGACCCTATGCCGATCCCTTTACCCGCCTGATCTTCGCGTTCGACCTGGCAGAAAAAAAGCTGGACAGCATTCCGGCTTTTCAGATCCGAAAAGCCGATATCTATGCTTTTCTCCAGGCCAACGATACGCTGCCGTACTGGCCCAAAATGATCGACGATTTCGAACCCGGCGTATCCGAAATGGAATTCAATCCCTCCGGCCTGGGGGTGCATCCGGCTACCGGTCACCTTTATCTGATCTCCTCCGCCGGAAAGAAAATGCTGATGGTGATGGACCGCAGCGGACGCATCCTGTACGTGACCAAGCTGCCCAAGCAACAGCATCGCCAACCCGAAGGGCTTTGCTTCGACGAGGAAGGACGCCTGTACATCGCCAACGAAGGCAAAGGCGTGACGCCTCCTATGTTGTACCTATTCGAGCGCCTTCCCAACCCGGAGGGACAATAGGTGGTTTAAAGAGATACATAGATGCGGCAGCTTGCGTACTTTTGAAGCCCGGAGCTGTAGAAAATACTAGAAACCACAAGACCTTTTCATGAGCGTTGTAGAAATGCGCGTCCCCGAAGTGGGCGAATCCGTTACCGAAGTCACCCTTTCTCAATGGCTGAAGGAAGATGGCGCCTACGTAGAGCTGGACGAGCCCATCTGCGAATTCGAATCCGACAAAGCCACCCTGGAGTTCCCGGCCGAGGCCGCCGGGAAGCTCATCCACGTCGCATCCGAAGACGACGACCTGGAGATCGGTGCGCTGGTGGCCAGGATCGATACCAGCGTAGCCAAGGAGAACGGCGCTGCGCCCTCCAAAGACGAAGGACCGGCCAGGAAAAAAGAAGAGGAGGAGCCCACCCCAAAAGAGCCCGCGCCCGCACCGGCGGAAGCCGCGGAGGAGAAGACGTATGCCACCGGGCATCCATCGCCCGCCGCTTCCAAGCTCCTGCAGGCGACCGCCCTCGCGCCCGGTGCGGTCGACGGCACCGGCCGCGACGCCCACATCCCCACACCGGCTGCGCCAACAGCCCCCAAGGCTAAAAACCCGCCGCACCCCCCCCCCCCCCCCCACCCCGGCAACAACACCGCCCCAACCACCCAGCCCCCCGAACCCGGCTCGGCGTCGAGGAGTTCCCTGGCGTGCTCAT
>JAJDFU010000502.1:3824-11166 GCA_020528935.1 Saprospiraceae bacterium
GAAACGTGTTGCCACGGGCCTCCCTCGGCCGGCGCCTCCAAGTGCCTGAAGGAAAACGATAGTGGGCCCGGGGAGGTGGAGGGCACCGGCCGCGACGGTCGCATCACCAAGGAGGAGGCACAAAAAGCCGCCGAGGCTAAAAAACAGGCGCCCCCGCCCAAGCCGGGCAAGCCGGAAGAAAAACCGGCCGAAGCGCCCAAGCCCCAGGTATCCTTCACGCCTCGCGAAAGCTTCAGCCGCAACGCCACCCGCAAAAAGATGAGCCGCATGCGCCGCACCATTGCCAAGCGGCTGGTGAGCGCCAAGAACGAAACGGCCATGCTCACCACCTTCAACGAGGTGGACCTCACCGAGGTCATGGCCATGCGCAAGAAGTACCAGGAAAAATTTGTGGAGAAATACGGCATCAAGCTGGGCTTCATGTCCATCTTCGCCAAGGCCTGCGCCAAGGCGCTCCTGGAAATGCCGGATGTAAATGCCTACCTGGTCGACGAAAACGAACTCGAATACCACGACTACGCAGATATCAGCATTGCCATTTCCACGCCCAACGGACTGGTGGTGCCCCCCGTGCACAATGTGGAGAGCCTGCACTTTGCCGAGATCGAGCACAAGATCAAGGAGCTGAGCACCAAGGCTCGCGAAGGCACCCTGTCGCTGGATGAGATGTCGGGCGGCACCTTTACCATCACTAATGGCGGGGTGTTCGGCTCGCTCAACAGTACGCCCATCCTCAACGAACCGCAAAGCGCCATCCTCGGCATGCACGGCATCAAGCCGCGCCCGATGGCCATCGACGGCGAAGTGAAGATCCGCCCCATGATGTACCTGGCGCTCAGCTACGACCACCGCGTCATCGACGGCAGTACCTCCGTCACCTTCCTGGTGAAGGTGCGCGACTACCTGGAAGATCCGATGACCATGTTCCTGGATATCTGAGTACAAACCCGAAGGGTTTGCAGTGTGCGTTTGAATGGGAGTAGTGGATTGCACACGGGAACACCCCTTCCATGCCTTTGAGATGGGCTTCTAAGACGATTTCAAGGATGGGATGACCTTTCTACCAAGGCGTATTTCACCCTAAAACCGGTAGAAATGATCTGAGCTGAAACGGGCCGTCACTGTCCGGGCTGTTTTTCCACCTCCGGATCGAGGCCCAGTGCTTTTTGCCGGAAGGCGTTTCCCCGCTCCGCATCTCCCGCATTGAAATGGGCCTTGGCCAGGTTGAGCCAGGCTTCGGCCTTGTCGGGTTCCAGCCGGGCAGCCCGGTCGAATAAGCGTATGGCGTCCGCATGCCGTTGCTGGATGCCGTAGGCGACCCCGAGCAGGCGAACGGTCTCGTACTCCCTGGGCCGGAGCCGGTACGCCTCTTCCAGGTACTGGGTGGCTTTTTGCAGATCGCCCTTTTGCTCCCCGTAGTATTTACCGGCCGCACGCAGGGTAATGCCCAGGTTGTTGCGGGCTTCTTCGTAATCGGGATCCAGGGCTAAGGCCCGTCGATAGTGCGCTATAGCGGCCTCGTACTGCTGCAGGTAGTGGAGCGCATTGCCGCGCAGCAGGTATGCGTTCTTGTACGCAGGATGGAGCTCGATGGCTTTGTCCAGGTGGCGGTCGGCCTGTTGCAGCCACTGTTTTTTGCGCGCCTCATCGGCGCTCTTCACGGCGCGGGCGATCAATTCCCCACCTACGGCATTGTTCAGCTTGGCGCTTTCGCCGGAGGTCGCTATATCGGTAGTGAAAAGCGTGAAATTGTCTTTCCAAACGGGGTTGCGCAACAAACTGAGCAAGCCGAATGCCGCAACCACCCCTCCCGCCAACGCGAGCGGAACCCTCCAGCTGCCTCTGCGCTTCACCCAGGCATGGATGCCCAGCCCGAACAGGAAGGCCAGCCCGAGGGAGGGCATGAACAGAAAACGCTCGCTCATGAAGGTGCCTACCGGGAAGAAGATGTTGGCAACCAGCGCTAAGGGCAGCAAATAGAGCCAAATGCCGAAGGCCCAGGTCCGCCGCTGCCAAAGCCCCCACAGCCCCAGCCCGAACAGGATGAGGTAGGCCAGTCCGCTGAGCCCGACCCAGGGATTGGCGAAGGATTGCCGGGCGATGTGCTGGGGGTAATAGTCGTGGGTCAGCGGATGGGGCCAGAAAAGGAGCTTTAGATCGAGCCCCAGGGTGTACAGAATGGTTGCGGCCTTTTCTGCCCCGGAATACGGCAGGTAGCGCCCGTCTTCCAGCTTCAGGAAGGGGTTGTTCATCAGCTCCATGGACGGCTCCCCCAAACCGGGACCCAACACGGAAAAGCGGATGGCGAGGAAAAGCCCGGTAGCGACCAGAAAAGGCAGGCTGCGCAGAAGCACCCGCGGCAGCCGGTCGCCTCCGAACAACCAAAAGGCCAAGGGTGCCAGGGCCAGAAACGATATGGCGTTTTCCTTGCTCAACAGCGCTGCGAAAAAGACCAATCCCACCAACAGCGCCCCCGCTATACCGCGGAGGCGGAAGGCCAGCCAAAGCGCCGTTGCACTGCCCAGCAGGGCCAGGATCTCGTCCCGCCCTTTGATGTTGGCCACTACCTCGGTGTGCAAGGGGTGAGCAGCGAATAGCGCGGCGGCGGCCAGTGCCAGGAGGGCCGGATGGCGAATGCGCTTCCGCCGGCTCACCAGGGTTCGGATCAGCTCGTACAACAGCACGACCAGCAGGCCGTACAGCAAAACATTGATCAGATGGCTCAGGCCTGGGTTTTGGCCGAACAGGGCAACCTCCAGGGCGAATGTCGCCAGGGACAACGGCCGGTAACGGCCGCCTGCCACCAGCCGGTCTTTGCCTTCTTCTTTGAAGAATCCATAAAAAGTATCCTTGCTGAACAGGCCTTCCAAGCCCTGTACCCCCTGCTGCACAAACAGGTTGTCCGTGAGCACAATGGCATCGTCCAGCGCGTAATCGTGGGTCAGGGTGTTGAGGTAGAGCAGAAAACTGAATACAAAGAGCACTACCCGGTGAAGGCCGGGCCGGCTCAGCCAGCGGGGAAGCTCGGGGAGGTTTCGGCGTTTGCGCATAGACTCGGATCGGGTAGCCTCTACAAATCTAATACGATTTTCAATCTGATCGATTTTCCTAAATTTGGTCTTCTTCGAACGCACGCACACCATGAAAAAACTTGCTGTTGTTGTTTTTTGCAGCTTTCTGGGCGTTTTCCTGTTTGCTCAGCAAAGCGACGAAGTGCCTCCCGCCACGCGCACCCTGGCCATCACCGATGCCATCATCATTCCCGAACCCGGCAAAAAACTGGAAGGCGCCACCCTGCTCATCCGCGACGGACTCATCGAGGAGGTGGGCACCCGGGTGACCATCCCGCCCGATGCCCGGATAATCAAGGCCGACTCCATGTTCATCTACCCGGGTTTCATCAGCGGCCTGTCGCATGCCGGCATGCCCTCGCCCCGGGGCCGGGAGGAGGATGAGGAGCGCCCGAAAGTGGACGACCCGGGTGATCCGCCCAACGAGCTGGCCGGCATACAGCCCCAGCGCAGACTGGTCGACCTGCTCGACCCTGCGGAAAAGTCCCTGGACGAATATCGCAAAGCCGGATTTACCGCCGCCCAGGTGATGCCGGAGGGGCGCATGCTGCCGGGTACGGCCGGCTTGATCTTGCTGCACGGCCATACTCCCGGCGAGATGCTGGTGCGCGAAGAAACGGCCCTGGCCGCCCAACTGCGCGGCGCCCGCCGCATGTATCCGGCTACGGTCATCGGCGTGATGACCAAGTTTCGGGAGCTGTATCGCCAGGCCGAGCAGGCTATGCAACACGAAGTAAAATACGCTTCCAAGCCGGCGGGACTGAAGCGCCCGGTCAAAGATCCCGTGCTGCAAGCCCTCTATCCGGTTGTCGAGCGTCGCCTTCCGGTGGTGTTTGTAGCCGAGGAGGTCAAGGACGTGCACCGCGTACTGGCCCTGCAGAAGGACCTCGGCTTTGAGCTGGCACTGGCCGAAGTCAAGCAAGGCTGGCACCTGGCCGATGAACTGGCCGCGGGCAAATGGCCCCTCTTCTTGTCGTTGGACTTGCCCGAGGAGCCCAAATCCCAAACGAAAAAGGCAAAACAGGATACCATACTCACCGAATCCGGCGACACCACCCTGGTATCTTCCGAAGATCCCGAAAAAAAGGCGCTGGAAAAGCGCCGGGCCGAAGCCATGGAGCGCCATCTGAAACAGGCGGCCACGCTCCACCAGCGAGGGATTCCCTTCGGCTTTGCCACCGTGGAGACCAAACCCAAGGACGTGGCCGAAAACCTGCGCCGCTACGTGGCCAGTGGCTTGCCTGAAGAAACGGCCCTGGCCGCACTCACCACCCAAGCGGCCGACTTCCTGGAGGTGTCGGCGATCATGGGCACCCTGGAGAAAGGCAAGTTGGGCAATGCCGTGGTGTGGACCCAATCCATGTTCGAAGAAGACGCCCGGGTGCGCTACGTCTTGGTGGAGGGGCAGCTGTACGAGTATGAGGCCCGCAAAAAAGGGAAAAAAGGCGATCCGGATGCCGTCGTGGCCCTGGCAGGCACCTGGAGCTACGCCATGGATATCCCCGGGCAGCCCATGGAAGGCACCATCAAGCTTACGGACGACGGCGGGGCGGTGAGCGGGGAGATCTCCAACCCCATGACCGGCGAAATGCGCCCCCTGGAAGGTGTAAGCCTGGACGGCAACAACCTGCGCTTCGAGTTTGCAGTCGATGCCGGCGGGCAAAACATCACCGTTTCCTACGATCTGATCTTCGAGGGCGAGTACTTCGAAGGCGAAGTGGAGGCGGGGCAATTCGGTGTGTTTCCGGTAGAAGGAGAGCGGATCGGCGAACCCGAATAGGATCTTGATTTTTTCAGAGAATGAAATTCGCGAGCTATGATGCGGTATTTTTGGATACTTGTCGCTTTACTGATTGCACCCTGGGCCAACGGCCAAACGGCGAAGGGCGACGTGCTGATCAAAAACGGCACGGTACTCACCATCACCCAGGGGGTGAAGGAAAACACGGATGTGCTTATCCGGGAAGGGAAGATCCGCCGGATCGGCAAGGGACTCAAGACGCCCAAGGGAGTGCAGGAAATTGACGCCACCGGCCTGTACGTCATGCCCGGCATCATCGATGCCCATTCGCATATCGCCATCGATGCGGTGAACGAAGCCACCAATCCGGTCACGGCCGAAGTGTGGGTAGGCGATGCCCTGGACCCGCTCGACTTGTCCATCTACCACGCGCTGGCCGGCGGGGTTACCATCAGCCACGCCATGCACGGCTCGGCCAATGTGATCGGCGGGCAGTGCGAGACCATCAAGCACCGCTACGGCACCTATAATCCCGCCGAGCTGCGCATGGAAGGCGCGCCGCGCACCATCAAGTTTGCCCTGGGCGAAAACCCCATGCGCGTGCACGGGGAGGGCAACGACAAGCAGCCCAGCACCCGCATGGGCGTGGAGCAGGTGTTCCGCCGGGCCTTCGACCAGGCCCGCGAATACGCCCGCGCCAAAGCGGAATACAAGAAGGGCGATCGCGCCCTGCCGCCCACCTACAACGAGCGCATGGAGGTGCTGGCCGACGTGCTCAGCGGCGATATCATTATTCATTGCCACAGCTACCGGGCCGACGAGATCTACATGCTCATGCAGGTGCTGGAGGATTACGGCGTGGACCGCATCGTTTTCCAGCACGTCAACGAGGGCTTCAAGGTGGCGCCTGAACTGGCCGACTTCGGAGCTATGGCCTCCGTCTTTTCGGACTGGTGGGCCTACAAGTTCGAGGTGTACTACTCCACGGCCTACAATGCCGCCATCCTTACCCGCAACGGGGTGGTGACCTCCATCAATTCCGACTCGCCCGAGCTGATCCGCCACCTGTACCACGAGGCGGCCAAAAGCCAGCGCTACGGCAAGCTCACCGACGAAGAGGCCCTGGCCCTCATCACCATCAATCCGGCCAAACAACTGGGCATCGAGGATCGCGTAGGCTCCGTCGAAGTGGGCAAGGACGGGGATCTCGTGCTGTTCGAAAACCATCCGCTTTCCGTCTACGCTATTCCGCAGATGACCCTGGTAGACGGGGTGGTGTATTTCAATCGCCGGGGCGACCTGGACGACATGCGCCTGGATGTAGATCCCGAAGAGACCGAAGCCAGCTATATGGATGAAGCGATCGAGGATCGCTGCATGCAGGGCGTGGCCGAGCAAATGGGCTGGTAGTCAGCATCTTTTTCGCAGAACAAGACAAGCAATAGAATCATGCGTATCCTTCTTTCCCTTTTGTTGGTCATTTCGGTGGGGTCGGCGCTTTGCGCTCAGGCCGTATCCAAAGCTCAGCCGGGTGTTTTCGCCCTCACCAACGCGCGCCTGGTGACCGTCACCCAGGGCGTAGTGGAAAACGGCAGCCTCCTGATCCGCGACGGGCGGATCGCTCAGCTCGGCACCAATATCGACATTCCGGCCAACGCCCGGGTGATCGACTGCCGGGGCCAGAGCGTGTACCCCGGATTTATCGACGGCGGCACCAAGCTGGGGCTGGGCGAGATCGGCTCCATCTCCCTGACTCAGGATGCCAACGAAGTGGGCGATATCGTACCGCATATGAAAGCGCTCACGGCCGTCAACCCCAACTCGGTGGCCATCCCCGTCACCCGGGTCAACGGCGTGACCACGGTGCTCACCGTACCTCAGGGCGGGCTCTTCCCCGGCCAGGCGGCCCTGATCAACCTCCTGGGGTACACCCCCGACCAGATGTACGCCGGCTTCCAGGGGGTGGTGTTGCGCTACCCGGCCAGCGGCCGGCGCGGCCGCCGCGATCGCCGCAGCGAAGAAGAGCGCAAAAAGGAAGAGGAGAAAGCCCTCAAACAGCTGAACGAGCTGTGGGAGCAGGCCGTGCTCTACGCCCGCATCGACTCGGCCGCCCGGGCCGGTGCTGCGGTGCAGGCCGAGCCCAATCCGCCCCTGCAGGCCCTGGCACCGGTGGTGCGGGGCGAAGCCACCCTGCTGGTGGAGGTCGACAAGGAAAAGGACATCCTCTCGGCCCTGCGCTGGGTGAAGGAGAAGAAGATCGAACGGGTGGTTTTCACCGGCCTGCAGGAAGGCTGGCGCGTGGCTGACAGCCTGGCCGCCGCCCGGATGCCCGTCATTGCCGGGCCGTTGCTGAGTACGCCCAGCCGCAGCAGCGACCGCTACGCCACTACCTCACCCAATCCCGCCCAAATGCAACAGGCCGGCCTGCCGCTGGGCCTGCGCACCGACGAGACCGAGAACGTGCGCAACCTACCCTTACACGCCGGCCTGGCAGCGGCCTCCGGGCTGGGCAAGGAGGAGGCCCTGAAGG
>JAJDFU010000556.1 GCA_020528935.1 Saprospiraceae bacterium
GCAAAATTTTGTGGGCCCAAATTTGGGTACGGATAATAACAGTAAGAATTGAACTATATTATTCGTAATGGTTTGATTTACAAAATTTTGCAATTCGTCAGCCCTTCGGGCGGAAAATTCGGTGAATTTTCCGGGTTAATTTGCACCTGGAAAGGCCACCGGGAACCGAAATCGAGATGTATGGAATAACAACACCCCATTTATACAGCCTGGCCGTACACGGCGGGGCAGGCACCATACGACGGGAAGACCTGAGCCCGGACCCGGAGCGGGCTTACCGGACAGCCCTCGAAAATGCGGTATCGGCCGGCTACACCATACTCGACCAGGGCGGTTCGGCCCTGGATGCCGTGGAGGCGGCCGTGGCCGCTATGGAAGACAGCGAGCTCTTCAATGCCGGGCGCGGCTCCGTCTTCACTCACGACGAGCGCATCGAAATGGATGCCGCCATCATGTGCGGCCACAGCCTGGACGCCGGTTCGGTAGCCGCTGTGGAGCAGGTGCGCAATCCCATCCGGCTGGCCCGGCGCGTTCTGGATAGGTCGCCCCACGTGATGCTGGGTGGGGCCGGAGCCCTGCAGTTCGCCCGCGATCAGGGTTTGCCGCTGGAACCCCTCGACTATTTCGCCACCGCCTTCCGCCGCCGGCAGCTGGACGAAGCCCGGGCTGCCGACCGGGTTCAACTCGACCACCAGGCCCGGAAGCCCGACAAATACGGAACCGTGGGTGCTGTGGCCAAGGACGCAACGGGGCATCTGGCCGCTGCCACCTCCACGGGGGGCATCACCAATAAACGATACGGCCGGATCGGCGACAGCCCCATCACGGGAGCGGGAAACTACGCCAACGACGCTACCTGCGCCGTATCCTGCACGGGCTTTGGGGAATACTTCATGCGGGCGGTGGCCGCCTACGACCTCTCCTGCCTGATGGAATACAAGGACTTGAGCCTCGGGGAAGCCGCCCGGCATCTGGTATTCGATAAGCTGCCCGCGCTGGGGGGCGAAGGCGGCCTCATTGCCGCCGACGCCAGGGGCCGGCTTGTGCTGCCGTTCAATTCCGAAGGCATGTACCGGGGCTGGCAGTACGCCGGCGAAACGCCTCAAATTGCTATTTTTAAGTGACGGGAACGAACGGCTGTCCGGCGGGCTTTGCAAGTCGCCGCCTTCCGATACACATCGCCCTGAGTTCGCGTTTCGGCCTGGAAAACCGCCTGGGCCGGCCAATAAACGGCCCCAAGGCCCGGTTTCCATTGTAAACAACACATCTGTGAGCCGAACCATCCGCCAACTTGCCACCTACGCCTCACTTTTTCTCTCTATTTTAAGCTGCAGCAAATCCACTGAAGGCCAGGGCATGGAGCATTACGAAGCCTACCGGGACGGCCCCCACATCCTGCTCAAAAAAGACCGTGCGACGGCCTACCACTTCGCTTGGGATGGAAAGCGGTGGGCAGTTGAAACACAGCCCCTGGATCAGTTGGAGGGCGCCCGCATCGAAGTGGCAAATCCCATTCTCGAGCCTTTTACCGTCCGTATTCAACCGAACCCTTCCCGGCCGGCCTCCCGCTATCCCGGCTGTTCGAAGCTGCTGGTGATCTCCGATATCGAAGGCAATCTGCCGGCCTTCTACGAGCTGTTGGTGGCCCAGCAGGTCGTGGACGCCCGGGGAAACTGGATCTTCGGCGAGGGGCAGCTGGTGATGCTGGGTGATCTGTTTGACCGGGGGCCGGATGTGACGCCGCTGCTGTGGTTGCTCTACAAGCTGGAACAGGAAGCCCAGGAGGCAGGCGGGCAGGTGCACATCCTGCTGGGCAACCACGAACTGATGATCTTCGAAGGTGACCTGCGTTACATACACCCCAAATACCGCGTACAGACCCGCCATACGGGCATTCGCTACAACCGCCTGTTCAGTACCGAGAGCGTACTGGGCCGCTGGCTCCGCAGCAAGCCCGCCGTAGTATGCATCGGCGATCTGCTCTTCTCCCATGCCGGCATCAGCCCCGCCGTACTCCGGCTGGAGTACGGCCTGCAGGAAATCAACGAGCTGGTCCACCGGCGCAGCATGGGCAGGAGCGTGCCCAACAAGGCCACCCTTCTTTTCGGCTCCGAAGGCATCTTCTGGTACCGCGACTGGGTGGACGATCCTCCCGGCCCGAAGGTGCTCGACCAGGTGCTGGACTTCTACGGCGCCCGGCATCTGATCATCGGCCATACCATTGTGCCCCGCATACAGGCCCGGTACGACCACAAACTGATCCAAACCGACCTGCACCAGCCGCACGACCGGCCGGACCTTCCGGTCAGGGCCCTGCGCATCGAAGACGGAGCCTTTTTTGAAGTGGACAGTCGCGGCAAACAGACGCCCATACCTTCGCAATAACCCCTGGAAAGCTATGAATACCTATTCCCTTCTTTTACTTGCCGTATGTGCCGGTGGCCTGATGTGCGCCTGTGCGCCTGCCCCCGAAGTGCCGCGACCCGGTTTTTTCTCGGCTATATATTCTGAAACGCCCTTGCCAGCGACGCTTACCTTCAATCTGGACTCCGTAACCCACCATAAACAAGCCGAACGCGAAGTGGACGGCCTGTTCACCCTGGACCGGGGCACGCCCGAAGCAATGCCGGTGGAGATCAAATGCCGGGGCGAACGGCGAAAAAGTCTCTGCGAATTTCCGCCTTTGCGCATACAGCTCAAAAAAGCAGTCGTTGCAGATCGCAAATGGGGCCCTTACCGCAACTACAAGCTGGTGACCCACTGCTCCGACACCCTGGCCGACGAAGAATTGCTCCTGCGCGAATACCTGGTTTATAAGATGTACGAGTCCCTGACGCCGCTCAGCCTGCGCACGCAACTGCTGCGCATACGCTACATCCTGCCCGAAGACACGATACATCGCTTGGCCTTCCTGATCGAGAACGAACGCGAGATGAACGACCGGCTGGGATTGCAGGAGTGGAATACCGGCGACTCCCCTTTAAAACGCATTCACTACGAGCACTACCGGCGCTTTGTGCTCTTCCAGTACATGGTGGGCAACACCGACTGGAATGTGGGTACCGGCCACAACACCAAATACGTGCTGGCCGAAGATTCGCAGGTACCCATTGCCATCCCCTACGACTTCGACTATTGCGGCCTGGTAAACGCCTCCTATGCCCGGCCGTACCATACCCTGCCCCTTACCCACGTTCGCGAGCGCTACCTGATGTACCGCGGCCAGGCAACGGATGACTTCTCGGATACGGCACGAGAGTTTCTCGATCACAAAGCCCGGTGGTATGCGCTGATCGACGAATTCGAATACCTGTCGGACAACTGCAAGACCGATGTGCGCAGCTACCTGGACGGCTTCTTCCACATTCTGGAACAACCCGACTGGAAAGAGCAGCTTTTTGAGTGATTGCCCATCTGGATTTATGCCCATTTTGCGTTGCTTCCAAAATGGTGTTCCGCCATGAAAGGACACCGGCCCGGCGGCGGCATCATCCCGAAAAGCCGGCATTATTGAATCGTACAACAGGGGTAGGTTGGATTTATGCAACCCCTCACTTCGCACCTATTGCCCGCAGGATCGGTAACGCTGCAATAACCGGAGTTGGCCCCCCCGGCATCGCATTCCCCTACTCCTGCTGTACAAAAACAATGCACCTTCTCCTGCGGATCGGGGAATGGCGATACCGGCGACCTCGCCCGAACCACCTCTCCCGGGTATCCGGTCAGTCCATTCGTCGCGATCAGTCCCTTAGCCGATATCGTCTTATCGAAATGAAGGCGCTCCATAGCCTCCTTTCTCGAAGCGCCTTCCAACGCAAGTAAAAACGACTTGCCATTGACCTCGTCAAAAAGCTCGATCTGATCGTAGAGACAAAGAAGAAGTCCCTGAGCAATGGGGTAATGATTCCGGATATCTGCATCCGTGCCCTGCCATACGAACTGCCGGGCATCATTGCCCGTTCCGTTAACTTTAATAACCCAGTGCTTATCCCGTTTCAAGTATGAAATGACCTTTCCCGCTTTAAAATAGGTTTGATACAGAAACA
>JAJDFU010000115.1 GCA_020528935.1 Saprospiraceae bacterium
CCGCGGGCCCTGTTTCGTAAGGGGGAACGTGCCTTGGGTACCCTCTTGCGCGTGGCGCGATGGTCCGGTACGCCCAAATGGGTTTCCGGAACGGCTATCCGGTTTAATTCACCCTACCGGAGGACACCCAGCTTCTGCAGCTGCGGGCCGGCCGGGTTCTCGAACGGCAAGGCCCCCTGGCCCCGGAGCGCTACCTGAGCTTTCCACCGGGCTGGGTGCGGCTGAGCGGCAAGATGAAGGACGAGGGCAGCTGGCGCATACGGCAGAAAAACGAACGGCTGCGCACCTTTCTGGAAGAGCAACTGGAAAATGCCCCCTTCGAGCTGGTACTGACCGGCACCCCCCACCTGCTGGATCTCAACAACAGCTTTCTGACGCGCAACGTCCTGCTGGGCTTGCTCGCCGCGATTCTCCTGGTGGGCATACTCTTTGCTTTGCTGCTGGGCTCGGTGCGGCTGGGCCTCCTCTCCCTGCTGCCCAACCTCTTGCCGCTCCTCTTCATCGGGGGCATCATGGGGTTTGCGTCGATCGACCTGAAGATCTCCACCTCCATCATTTTCGTGCTGGCCTTCGGCATAGCGGTCGACGACTCCATCCATTTCCTGGCTCGCTTCCGGCGGGAAATGCGCCGCCACGAGCGGGCGGAAGACGCCCTCCGGCAAACCTTTTGCTCCACCGGCAAAGCCATCGCCATAACTACCTTGCTGCTGCTGGGCGGCTTTCTCAGCCTGTGTTTTTCGCAGTTTCTGGGCACGTTTTACCTGGGCCTGCTGCTGGCGCTCACCTTGTTTTTTGCTCTGATCGCCGACCTCAGCCTGCTGCCCGTACTGCTGCTTTTGTTTTACGGACGTAAAAAATCAATCGCCACCGAATCCACCGCTTTACACGAGAAAGGTTAAGCATACATCAAACTTTTTCACACCGCCTGCAATTTTTATTTTTGCACCGGCATTTTTGCCTCATTTTCATGTGCAGTACATTTCTGTTTCACAAATGAATTTGTTGAAAGCTTATGGACGCAAAAGCAAATAAAACCAGATACACCGATGAAGAATTGGAGGAGTTTCGGCAGGTCATTGAACAAAAACTCAACCAGGCCAACGAGCAATTGAATTTTTACCTCGAACAGATCGGGGAACTGGCTGAAAACCCCGACGCCAAGATCAAAGGCCTGGACGACGGCACCGGCGTTGCGGAAAGCGAGCGGTTGTACACCATGGCGGCCCGCCAACGCAAGCACATTCAGCATCTGGAAAATGCCCTGTTGCGCATCAAGAACAAGGTGTACGGCATCTGCCGGGAGACCGGTCAGCTCATTTCCAAGGAGCGCCTCATGGCCGTACCGCATGCCACCCTGAGCATAAAGGCCAAACAGGGACGAAAACCCGGAAAGTCCTAGAGGCCAAACACTCCTGCACGCCAGGCGTTCTACAACATGGGAATGGCGCGGTAAGGGCTTGATCCGCCGGAACAGTGGTAGGAAGAGTCTGTCGAAAGCCGGCAAATACATGGACCGTTCCGCCCTTTGAGCGGACGAACCCCAAGGTGCCGGATATCAGCGAGTTGCAGAACTTCGGTTTACTTGCTCTGCACTCGATGCGTGTCCGGGTTGGGGCTGCTGCAATGTTGCAATTGTCCGAAGCGACCCTTTAACCGGGTGTTGAATACCAAAATTTTACGATATTTTTTGTCGGAGCTTGCCAGCGTACCGATGAATAATCCGGACCAAACCATCCTCAATGATCAATAAAATTCATCACATGGGAAGTACGACAAAGCGGGCCATGTGGGTGGGCATACTGGTGTTTGTCATCCTGTTGCTGGACCAGGGGCTGAAATTCTGGGTAAAGACCCATAGTGCAATCGGCATGGAGTTCGATCCTTTCGGGATGGGGGGGTTAAAGATCCATTTCGTGGAAAATAACGGCATGGCTTTCGTCCTGCAGTTCGGCGGCTCCTACGGCAAGCTGGCCCTCAGCCTTTTTCGCCTGCTGGCCATTGCTTTTCTGTGCTACTACGTTTTTCTGTTGTTGCGGCAGCGGGCAGGCTGGGGCATGCTCACCAGCTTCGCCCTCATCCTGGCCGGGGCGATCGGCAATATTCTGGACAGCGCCTTCTACGGCCTGCTTTTTTCCGAATCCGGCTTCCACCGCATCGCTGAATTCCTGCCGGAAGGAGGAGGCTATGCCGGCTTCCTCCACGGCAAAGTGGTGGATATGCTCCACATGCCCGTATGGAAAGGCTACCTGCCGGAAGGACTCCCGATCTGGGGCGGCACCTATCTGGATCTGTTCAAGCCCGTATTCAACCTGGCCGATGTCTCCATATCCGTGGGCGTGCTGAGCATTCTCCTTTTCCAGCGCTCGTTCTTCACCTCCGGGGAAACGCAGGCCCGCGAACAAGCCGAGGCATCGGGCTATTCGACCCGGCTTGCCTCTGAGCAGATCCCGCTCCACGACGAAGCACAATCCTCCTCTTCGGACCTGAATTGAACCCAGGCATTTCTCCGCTGCCGATAGTACAAAGATGCCGGAAGAACCGTTATACGGCCCTGAATACTATTTCAGGGCGTGTTGGGATTTCGCTCTTGGAGCGAACGCAGTCAAATTTCATTCTGAACAAGGCGCAATATTGCCTGGAATGGGGAAGGGGCCCTATTCCGGGCACCATAGCTACACACCTGCAGGCCGGAGTGCCTTTCGGCGCGCAAGCGTGCTTGCAGCCCGAAGGGCGAGGTCCAAACGGGCTCTCAAGGACAGTACCGGTTTTAGCCCGGAAAATTCACCGAATTTTCCGCCCGAAGGGCTGACGAATTGCAAAATTCTGTAAATCAAACCATTACGAATAATGCAGTTCAATTCTTACTGTTATACGGTTTTAATGATAAAATGTCATATTCTTAAGAGGCATTTTATCCTTAAAACCGTGAATAATTCGGGATAAGATAAACAGACCCAGTTTATTTATCTAAAACCCGGGTATTATTCGCCAAACAGAATAGCCCGCCTCCCTCCGTTGGGAAACGGGCTATCTTGCTTCCAGAGCTGTTCAGCCTGCCGGAGTTACTCTTCGATCTGCTCCAGGTAGTCGCGGATGGCATCTACCGACTCGCCCATCTTCTCGTAATTGATGCTGTAAAAGATGAACTTGCCTTCCCTTCTCGTGTGCACCAGGCCCGCCTGCCGCAAAATGCGGAGGTGTTGCGAGGTGATGGATTGCTCCAGCTTCAAGGTATTATAGATCTTGTTGACGTGAATACTTCCGTGCTTATCGATGAAGGCCAGAATGCGCATGCGCAGCGTATGGGCCAGGGCGCGAAGTATCTCAGAGGCTCTATCGAGTTGATCGGTCTTGATGGGCACCTGTCTTTTTGTGGTATTCCTCATAGCTCAAATCAAGATTTTGGGTATTCGAGCATTTCTCATGTAATACAGTGTCAGCATCCAAATGGTTTGCCGACGGGCAGCGAACCATTCAAAGAACTAACGCAGAAGCTCGAAAAATGTGAATTAAAAAAATGTTAAAACCCGCTATTCAGCCAGTTGGGCGATCAATCCATTGATCAGATTGAGCCGCTCGTGGTCCAGGGAATAGTGGATGAACTTCCCCTCCCGGCGCGTTTTCACGATACCGGCCCGGCGCAGAATGGCCAGGTGCTGGCTGGCTACGGACTGCTCCAGGCGGAGCTTGATGTAAATGTCGGTCACCGTCATGCTTTCGTTTTCCTCCAGCAGGTCGATGATGCGCTGGCGGAGCTTGTGGTTGACGGCCCGCAGCACCAGTACGGCCTGGCGCAGCTCCCCGTAGTCCAACTCCACTGGGCGCTTTCCTTTCTTGAGATTAACAACTTCCTTCCTTTGTTTAGTCATGGTTCGTGTTTTTCACATTACGCAGAGCCTGCGGCTATCGGTTGGATAGACAAGCTCGTACAGATAGAACAAATTAAATGGGGATAGGCTTATGCGTAACGCGTGCAGGGGAGGGCAAAGATAGGAAGATTTTACATAATTGATACGC
>JAJDFU010000332.1 GCA_020528935.1 Saprospiraceae bacterium
CCCCAAAAATCAGTTAAACAACCATAAGCCTAAAATTTCCCCCCCCCGTCCATTACCGCCACAAAAATAGACGTTTGTGCTTATATATCCGATATACTCCTTTCTTCGGAACTTGGTTCCCCGGGCCGGGCCTTTTCTCACGGGAAAGGCCCGGCCCGAGAGCCCCCATGCTTTGGGGTATTTTGTGTTTATTTGCAACGATTCACCGGAAAAATCAATCACATGATCCGAATCCTCGCCAATGACGGCCTGCATGCCGATGGAAAAAGCCTGCTGGAAGAAGCGAATTACGTTGTGCAGGTGGAGAAAGTGCCCCAGGAGAAGTTGCCCAAGGTACTTCCCGAATACGATGTGATCATTGTGCGCAGCGCCACCAAGGTGCGCAGGGAACTCATCGATCAGTGCCCCAATCTGAAGATCATCGCCCGCGCTGGCGTAGGGCTGGACAATATCGACGTGGAATATGCCCGGGAAAAAGGCATTACCGTAATGAACACTCCGGCGGCATCTTCCCAGGCCGTGGCCGAACTGGCCTTCGGGCACATCTTTGCACTGGCGCGTTTTTTACACCACTCCAACCGGGTCATGCCCGAACAGGGCCGCAACCAGTTCAAAAACCTCAAAAAGCAATATGCCACCGGCATTCAACTGCGCAACAAAACGCTGGGCATCATTGGCGTGGGACGCATCGGACAGGAAAGCGCCCGCCTTGGATTGGCCCTGGGCATGCAGGTTATGCCGGTGGACCTGGTGGTAGATGAGGTGGATATCGGCATCAGCGTGTTTCAAAGCAATAATGTACAGCTTGGCGTCACACTGGAAACCCAGTTTATGGATGACGTCCTGGCAAAAAGCGATTTTATCACCCTGCACGTCCCCTATTCGGGGGGGCGTCCCATCCTGGCCGCCGAGGAAATCGCCAAAATGAAGAAAGGCGCTTTCGTCATCAATACCTCCCGCGGCGGGGCCATCGACGAGGACGCCCTGCTGGAAGGCCTGAACAGCGGCCAGTTGGGTGGTGCCGGCCTGGACGTGTTCGAAGATGAACCGCACCCCCGCCAGGAATTACTGGATCACCCCAAAGTGTCCGTTTCCCCCCACATCGGCGCATCTACTGTAGAGGCGCAGGCCAATATCGGACTGGAACTGGCCGATAAGATCATCGCCTTTTTCGGGGATGATAAGTAACCGAACGCGAGCTTGGGATCGAGCCAGCCGCTAAACCGGATGATTCACGGGGTCCCGTGAATCATGACGATAAATGGCTGAAAATAGGCGCATGTTCAAGCATTGATGTCCGGATCTTCGATGCTGTTATCCGAAAGATCTTCCGTATTGCCCTGACCATTGCAAAATCCTGTGTGCCCAAATGCGGGTAGGATAGTTGACGTAATTCCGCTTAACAATAAAAAGTCGCATACCCGCAACGAAGGGGTTGAGGACTCCCAAAGCCCTTCGATTCGAGTACATACGGGCGTGAATCGGTTGGGGTGTGCCCAAACCGTTTTGATAGCGATATACCGGGATTTCAAGGAAAAATACAAGGGGGGGCTGCGGAGTGCATCCGCGCGGCAACTGCTCAGCGGATCATCTTCATGAAAGTGCCCACAAACCAGTTGGAATCCGACTTCACCAGGGTGTCGAGGGTGGAGTCGGCCTTATTGGAGAAGAGTTTGATCTCCTTGATGATCTCCTGAAATTCGGCTGCCTCCGGCGTATTGCCCTCCACCTCCGATATTTCATCAAGCACCTTGAGCATGGGCTCCAGTTCTTTTTTCTTGCGCTGGGTAATGATGCTTTTCACTACCTCCCACATGTCCTTTTCGGCCACGAAGAACTCCTTGCGCTCGCCGGGCTTGAGTTCTTTGTACACCAGCCCCCAGTCGATCAGGGCGCGAATATTCATATTGGCGTTTCCGCTGGATATCTGAAGCTCATCCATAATATCTTCGGCACAGAGCGGCTCGGGCGAAACGAGCAGTAAGGCGTGTATTTGCGCCATAGTGCGGCTGATTCCCCAGCTCGATCCCAAGGCGCCCCAGGATTGGATGAATCGCTCTTTGCCTTCCTTCAATTCCATTGCCCTTCTTGTTTCCTATTCGCTTTCAAATAGAGAAATAATGAAAATTACCCGCTTTTGTTTACCGGCTCCGGAAAAGATTTCAGCAGCCGACTTACAGGAAAGGCATTTTTACCACTTCGGCCTCTAGTTTTTTGCGGCCCGTAGCAATGACGATACGGGTGCCGGGGCTGGCCAGTTCGGTTTTTACGTAGCCCATTCCTATGGGATAACCCAGGGAGGGCGACTGGGAGCCCGAGGTGACCTCTCCGACGTAGTGACCGGTTTCGTCCTCAATGGCGTAGTGCTGGCGAGGTACCCGGCGGTCTGTCACCTTGAATCCCACCAACTTTCGCTTTACGCCCTCTTCTTTTTGCTGCCGAAGAATATCGCTGGCGACGAAATCGCCCTTGCGGAACTTGGTGATCCACCCCAGACCGGCTTCCAGCGGGGTGGTGGTGTCGTGTATTTCGTTTCCGTACAGGCAGTAGCCCTTCTCCAGGCGCAAGGGATCCCGGGCCCCCAGTCCTACGAGCAAGAGGTCCACCTGCTTGCCGGACTCTAAGATGGCCTGCCATACTTCTACGAGGCGTTCGGCCGGCACGTACAGCTCGAAGCCCCCCGCCCCGGTATAGCCTGTGGCGGAAATGATCACATTTTCCACCCCGGCGAATGCTCCCGTGGTGAAGGTGTAAAACTTGAGATCGTCCAGGGGGACTTGGGTGAGGGGCTGCAGGGCTTCAGTCGCTTTCGGCCCCTGTACAGCCAGTAATCCCGTCTGTTCGGACTGGTCCGTGAGCTCGGCCTGAAAGGTATTGTGGGATTCGATCCATTTGAAGTCCTTTTCAATGTTGCCGGCATTGACGACCAGCATAAAGGCGTATTCTTCCTCCGGGCTCCCGGTGGGCAGGCGGTATACGAGCAGATCGTCCACGATGCCGCCCTCCTCGTTGGGCATACAGGAATACTGGGCAGCACCGGGAGCCAGCCGCGAGGCATCGTTTGTCGTGACGTATTGAACCAATTGAAGCGCTTCTTTGCCGCGAATAAAGAATTCACCCATGTGCGAGACGTCGAATATCCCGACGTTGCGGCGCACGGCCAGGTGTTCTTCTTGAATACTGGAATAGGAAATGGGCATATTAAAGCCGGCAAAGTCGGTCATTCGGGCTCCGAGGGCCTTATGCGTTTCAATGAGTGGTGTGGTCTTCATGCGGACAAAGTAGGGGGAAATGGTGAATTGAACTATGGTATCGCCGGGCATGAGCTGCTACAGTACTTCCCGGCCGGACCGCAGGCGGCCGAACAGTCTGGAGCGACCGTCCAGGTGGGGGGTGGGCACGTGCGTGATGAAGAACTGGCTGCCTTCGGTATGCCGGCCGGCGGAAGCCATACCCAACAAGCCGCCTTCGTCGTAGTGCAAGCGGGGCAGTTCGGATCGCAGGACAAAGTCCGGCCCACCGTAGCCGTCGCCCCGGGGACACCCGCCCTGAACGACGAAATTGGGCTCGATCCGGTGCAGCACCTTGCCGTCGTAGAATCCCTGCCGGGCCAGTTCCGTCACGGCAGCAACGGTGGCCGGGGCATACTGCGGCCAGAGTTCGAGTTCGATCGCTCCCCGCGGAGTGCGCAGCAGGGCCTGCAGGGGTTCATCCATCCCTTCTCCCGCGTTGAACGGGTGCGCCGCGGCGGGCGGCTCGGGCGTATAGGGCCGGCCTTGCAAATAGGCCAAAGTGTGCCTCAGTTCTCGCCGGGCTTCCAATTCCTGGGGCATCCGCAGGGAATCCATGGCTTGCCGCAGAAAGGCAAGGCTGTCCAGAAAGTCGCCGAATTGGCGCTCCGGTATGCGCAGGGCTGCGGCCGCTTCGCAGATCATTCCGGCATCGCCGCTGCCTATGGCTTCCACAAAATACCCGGCCAGTTCAGCCGTACGCCCCCGGGCGCCCAGCCCGAAGTAACTGTCAAAATCGGGCCTGGAGGCTATGCTGCGCAGGGCGGCCACGCTGGCCGTGCGCACGGCCGGATGGGGGGCGCCAAAACCCTCCCGGCGTATGAAGCGATAATTCCAACCCTCCTCGGCTATGGCAGCCAGCCAGGCGGCCTTCTCGTAGGGATCCTGCGCCTGGAGGAAATTGAACCGCAGCTTGTAGGAATAGGCCCGTCGCCCCTCCGCCGCAAAGGTCGGATAATGCCGCATAGCGGCCCGGGCCATCGTCAGGCGCGCCGGCCAGGGCAGGGAGTCGTTGCGGGCCCAGCGCGCCAGGGTGGCTATGTCCCTCCCCTCTCCCGCCTTCAGGAAAAACCGGGCCGCCAACTGAGCGACCATGGGACTCGCATCCTGCAGCCCCTTCAAGGCGAGAGGTTTGGCCTGGCTATAGGGAAAATGGGGCAGCGCCCTGATGATCTCCCCGCGCAGGCGATCGTCCTTTTCCAGGGCGTACTGGGCAGACAGCGCCTGAAAAGCCTCCTCGGTGCCGGTTTTGGCAGCCGCCGCAGCCAGCGCCCAGCGCGTCCAGCGATCTTCTTCGGTGGTATAGGTCCGCACCAGCAGAGCCGGATCCCCCAGATTGCGCAGGCTGTCGGGAATGCGGCTCAGGTAAAAGGCGGCAACACGACGCACCGCCGGAGCCTGGCGGTCGTCCAATACGCAGTCGACCATGCGCTGCGTGCCGGCCGGATCGCGAATGCCGCGCAGTCCGAAACGGTAGATCCCCAGTGCCAGTCCTTCGTTGAGCACGGTATCGGTGGGCAGGTAGGAGGTGATGCCGGCCAGTAAATCGAGGTAGCGGGCCGGAGCACATTTGCCAATGGCTTCCAGAATAGCGGCATTGGCCCGCTGGTAGCGGCCGGCCGTATCCAACTGATCGAACGCTTCGGCCAGCGGTGCGGCATAGGACGTATCGCCCAATTGCCCCAGTGCGTAAGCGGCCGCCATGCGCACCGAATCCACGGGATCGGCCAGCAGATAGATCAGGCTGTCGCCCGCTTCGGCTCGCTGGTACGAAGCCAGGGCCATCGCCGCCAGGTAGCGGTATGTGGCTTGCTTGTGCCCGAAAAAGTACAGCAGGCTGTCCAGTTGCTGGCGGTTTTGATAGGTCCAGATCTGCCGGACAACCGGATCCTCGGCGCTGACCCGCACCTGCAGGCGCTCCGGCCCTTCCAAAGGCACACAGGATACGGCGGCCAGCACAGCCGACAGCACGCCGATCCAAAAAGGGATTTTCATTCCGACCTGTGGTTTCTCCA
Source organism: Saprospiraceae bacterium (assembly GCA_020528935.1). Classification (GTDB taxonomy): domain Bacteria; phylum Bacteroidota; class Bacteroidia; order Chitinophagales; family Saprospiraceae; genus JAJDFU01. The sequence goes on from JAJDFU010000332.1 coordinate 5,306, forward strand.
TCGGGCTAAAATAGGAGCCAGCGAGCAATCCCCGAAATGGGATTGCAGAATTAGCTGCTGCGCTGCTTGCGGGCCTGTATGAAGCTGCGCACAAAGGAGATCATGGCCAAAAAAGAGGTGAGTAACATGAGGGAAATGCGCAATATGCCCAGGCTGTCATTTCGCTCGATAGCCCCGCTCAGAGGCATGAACAAAGCGATAATGAGCAGCAGGGTGAGCACGACCACGATATGGGCGACCACGCGGTTTTCCCGCCGCATGGCCGGCGTTACCAGGGCAAAAATCAGGCCGAAGGCGACCGGTATGAGAGCAGTGGCGGAACGCTGACCGGCTTCGGCGCCGAAGTACCCCCACAATCCCATGGCGATCAGTACTATGGCGTTGATCAAATTGGCTTGGGCTGGTTTCATTGTATTACTCGTTTTAGCTGCCGGCAGCTACTCACTTTCCTCCGGCAAAAGGGCTTCTTCTTCTATGATCTGATCTCCAAAGATATCTTCTTCGAAGGGATTTTCGGGCCCGTACTCGTCTTCTTCCAGGCCGGGGCTTTGCAGATAGGCATCGCAATCCAGTTCGATGCCGATGTCGCCGGGCGGGCGATAGAAGCGGGCCGCGGGATCGTAACCGATCTGCTCGCTGTGCTCCTCCAGGGCCCGGATGAATTTTTTGAAGAACGGCTTGGCCATGTAGGCCCCCTGCCCCATGGAGAGATCCAGGAACCGGATCCAGCGGTCTTCCCCACCTACCCAGGTGCCCACGACCAACTCGGGGGTGATACCCATAAACCAGCCGTCTACATATTCGTTGGTGGTGCCGGTCTTTCCGCCAACCTGGCTCTTGAGGCCGTACACGCCTGCCGCGTGCTTGAGCATTTCCACCATGACGTAGTTGGCATTGGGATTGAGCGCCGGCCGCTCGAACGGCAGAGATTGATAAATGAGCTTGCCGTTGCGGTCTTCGATGCGCCGGATGTAGTTGGGACGCACGTAGGTGCCGTTATTGGCAAAGGCCGTATAAGCCCCCGTCATCTCAAATACGGTGAGATCCGTGGCCCCCAGCGCTAGCGAGGGGCCGCGCGTAACCCGGTATTGGCCGTTGGGGTATTTTTCGTCCACATCGATACCCATATTGCCGATGAGATTGATCACCGGCTCGGAGGTGCCCAGTTGTTTCATCAAAAAGACGGACAGGGTGTTGATGGATTTGCGCAGGCCGTCTTTCAGGGTGTACATCTCTCCGGTGTATTCCCCGGTGGCATTTCTCGGCGTCCAGTCTTTTTGCAGGGCGAATTTACCGTCACCGGCCTTTATGCTTTGCGGCAGGTCGTACACCTTAAAACAGGGCGAGATGCCTTGCTGATCAATGGCCGTAGCGTAGATGAAGGGCTTGAAGGTGGATCCGACCTGCCGGTTGGTACGCACGTGATCGTACTGGAAGTACTTGTGGTTCACGCCGCCTATCCACACTTTGACGTCGCCGGTCTGTGGCTCCACGGCCAGTATGCCGGTCTGCAGGAACATGCGGTGGTAGCGAATGGAATCCAGCGGCGTCATGGTCGTATCCTTCTCCAGGCCGTCGGTGTAGGCAAAGACCCGCATGTTTTCCACGGGCTGATTGAAGGTGAACTCCACGGCTTCCTGCAGCTTGTTCCACTGCTTTTCCAGCGCGGCAAAATGCGGACTGTTCATGAGGCGGCGATAGGCGCCCTCCAGCTTCCGGCTGATGATCCCCGAGGCCACCAGCCCGCTGAGGTACCCCGGTTCCTTCCGCTCGCGCATGATGCGCTCCAGTTCCCGATCGTCTTCGTGCAGGGTAATGCCGGACACTTCCTCCTCGATCGCGGCCAATACACTCCCCAGGTACTGATCGCGCAGAGAGCGGTACCGATCGGTTTTGCGCACCAGCTGATCCAGGGATTGCTGGCGGACTTCGAGGGGAATTTCCAGCGGAGAACTGGTCTTGTAGGTCCAGGGGTCGCGATTGCGCCACACCCGCCAGAAGGACTTCTGCACCTTGGCCATGTGTTCCAGCATCGACCTTTCGGCCAATCGCTGCATTTCGGCATCGATGGTAGTGTAGATCCGCAGGCCGTCGCGATATATGTCGTAAGCAGTGCCGTCTGACTTGAGATAGGGCTCCTGGTTCAGGATACTGCGCACGTCCTTGGCCAGTTCGGCTCTGAAGTAGGTGGCCAGCCCGTCGATGTGGGTTTTGCGCTGAAAATCCAAGCCCAGGGGCAGCTGGCGCAGCGAGTCGTACTCTACCGCACTGAGCAGGTTGTTGCGCTGCATCTGCTTGAGCACCACTTCGCGGCGATGCAGCACGGTGTCGGGGCGGCGAACGGGGTTGTAGAGCGAAGGGTTTTTCAGCATGCCCACCAGGGTGGCCGCCTCCTCGATGCGAAGGTCTTTTTGCGGTTTGTTGAAGTAGATCTCCGATGCGGCCTGTATGCCGTAAGCGCCATAGATGAAATTGAACTTATTGAGGTACATGGCCAGGATCTCCTCCTTGGTGTATTTGCGCTCCAGGCGCACGGCGATGATCCATTCCTTGAGCTTTTGGAAGGCGCGCTCGGCAAGGCTGCGGGCCGGATTTTCCGTAAAGAGCAGCTTGGCCAGCTGCTGGGTAATCGTGCTGCCGCCACCGGAGCTGGACTGCCCCAAAAGCACCGTTTTGATGCCTACCCGGGCCAGGGCCGGAAAGTCGATGCCGCAATGCTTGTAATAGCGCTCATCCTCGGTGGCAATGAGCGCGTGAACCAGGTAGGGAGAAAGACTGTCGAAACGCACCGGCACGCGGTTTTCGGTGTAGTAGCGGCCCAGCACCTGGCCGTCGGCCGAATAAATGAGGGTAGCCAGTTCGCTCTTCGGGTTTTCGAGCTGCTTCAGCGAAGGCAGATCCGAAAACGAGAGGAGCACGAAAGTGATCAAGGCGATCGACAATCCGCTCAGCGTGAGTATCCAAAACCACTTGAGTACGTTCCGGTACTGCGAAGAAGCGTCGGCCGGGAACAAAAAGTCCAACAGGCGTTGCATAGCTCTTGTGTTCTTCAGGGGGATCAACGGGCATCCGGCATATCCATCGGCGCATGTGACTTTCACAGACTCCGCCCCCTCCGCCGTTTTCTTCTCTTGCGAACAGGTCATTCTTCGGTGGGCGGAATCAAAGCCTGAAAACCAGCGGCAACCTCAAACCTGGCCTATGCCGGAGCGCGCTTTTTTCTAGCGGGTAAAGGTACGAAAAGCTGAGCTTGTGCGGTCAGGAAAATAAGCTCAGGCTATGGCTGTTGTAGAAACCCAGGCTGTCGGCGATTTCGTCCCGGTCGCAGGGCAGGTCGTACCGGCCCTGCCCCGGAGCCTGGAGGAGGCTGAAGCGGATTTCTCCGCCTTCGTTCTTTTTGTCGTTTTGCATGAGCTCCAGGAGCTGGGGCAGGAGATGGTTGGAGATGTTGCGATGGGGGTACAGGGAACGCACCAGGCCGGCTACCTCCTGCACGACCTCCAGGGACAAGCCCACCTTCAGATGGGAGAGATAGCACTCGCACACCAGGCCAATGGCTACGGCTTCGCCGTGGGTGAGCGGAGATTCGGACAGCAGGAAGGCACTTTCCAGGGCGTGGCCCACGGTGTGTCCGAAGTTGAGCAGCTTCCGCGGCCCTGCTTCCCGCGGATCCTCCTCCACGATCCGTTGCTTGACCCGCAGGGAACGCACCAGCAGCGCGGGCCAATCCAGGCCGCTCAGGCTGTTGAGGCCCTTCAGCTCGGCCCAATGCCCCGGGTCGCCCAGCAGGGCGTGCTTGATGACTTCGGCAAACCCGCTGCGCAGTTCGCGCTCCGGCAGGGTGGCCAGAAAGCCGGGAAAGATGAACACGGCTTCGGGATTGGCAAACAGACCGATGCTGTTCTTGACCGATGCGAAATCAATAGCCAGCTTCCCGCCAACGGAAGCATCCACCTGGGCCAGCAGGGAAGTGGGCAGCTGAACAAAGGGCAGCCCGCGCTTGAACAAACAGGCACAAAGACCGCCCATATCGCCCACCACGCCGCCTCCCAGGTTGAGCATCAGGGCCCGCCGGTCCAACTTCAACTGCATCATGCGCTCCCAGATGTAGCGGCAGCTGTCCAGGGTTTTGTGCCGCTCCCCAGCCGGAATAGTGACCACCTGATGCTCGGGCACCTCCAGCTCCTCCTGCAGGCGCGGCAAGCAATAGATGCGGGTATGGGCATCGCAAAGCACCAGCAGGCGGGAAGGATCGAGTGCCTCCACCAGGGCGCGCAGCTGCGGCCATTGACCGGAGCCGATGTGAATGGGATAATCGTTCAGACGAAGGGTATGCATACCGGAACAACAGGCGACGGTCAGCCCGGGTTCTGCCCCTCGCGGAAAGACACTTCCCGCACCGTCCAGGCCCGGGGCTTATCGGCAAAGAGGCGCTTGGTACGGGGCCATACGGCCCGGAAGAGCTCCGAATGCCGATAGGCTTCCAGCTGTTCTTCCCGTTCCCACCAGCTGTAGGTGAAAAAGACGTGATCGGGTTCGCTGTTGCGCCACAGCTCCAGGTGCTTGCAACCGGGAAAGGTGCGGATATCATTCCGGTAGCGGGAAAACAGGGTGATAAAATCGTCCACGGCCTCGGGCCGGAAGGTCATTTGCACAATGCGTTTGATCATGATTCGGATTTGGAAGGAGCGCCCGGAAAATGAATTTGTACGGTATCGTCTACCTGCAGCCCGAGCAGGGTGCTGGCCTTTCCCTGATTGACGGCGATCTCGAGGAGTCCCGAATCGTTGAAGCGGCACAGCGGTTCGCCCACCGGCACGTCGTGGTAGTGGCGGCTCAGGCGTACGATGGGGTCGTGCCGCTTGAAGAACAACTGAAAATCGCGCTTGCGGCCGATCTGCTGAAACAGCTCTTCGCTGATGTTGATGACGGCATTCTCGTAATTGTCCACATAGATGACCGTACCTCGTATCTGATCGGCCTGCGTAACGGGGTGGAAGCTGAGCCGCCGGACGATCTCCCCGGCCGGCTGTCCCCATTCAGCCGGATCGGGATGCCGAATGATCCGGTGTACGGCATCGGCAAAAATGCGGCGAAGGGGATAACCCTCGGAGGCGAAATTGGACACGAAAAAGCGCTGTTCCGGCAGCGGGTCAAAAATGAGGGAGAACAACCCATTGTCCGGCCCCACAAAAAAATGCCCCTCGTGCTGCAGCGCCAAAAACTGTTTGTTCGGGCTGTCTAAGTCATTGACACTGAGCAGATGTATGCTGCCCTTTGGGAAATGCGGCCAGGCGTTGCGAAAGAGGTAAGCCGCCTGAACGATATTGTAATTGGATATGTTATGTGACACATCGACCAAGTGAAGCGGCCCACATTCGACCAGCAAAGCTCCCTTAAGGGCGGCCAGGTGGTAATCCCGCGATCCGTAATCCGTAGTGAGGGTCACAATATGCATGGCTGCTTTTTGGGGACGGCTCGCTTTTTTGGAAAAACGAACTGTGAGGTCAGGCGTGAATGTCGTAATTTTAAGCTAAAATAATCAACACATCGCGTGCAATGGGCCGGGAATACGGGTCCGCCAAATTACGAGATGTGCGGTACAAACAAACGCAGAGGAACCTTTGAGTTAAATCATCCTGACTGTTGAGGGGGTAGACCCGCTGGAGCTCTACGGACAAAACAACGTAAAGCTCCATATTCTGCGAAAGGACTTCCCCGAAGTTACCCTAACCTCCCCGGGCAACAGCCTGAA
>JAJDFU010000069.1 GCA_020528935.1 Saprospiraceae bacterium
ACAACAAAGGCCCGCACGGCAGATGCGAGCCTTTGTCTTTTCCGGGAGGTAAAGGCGGATTACATCGAAGCAAAGACCATCTGCTTGCCACCTTCTACATCCATAATGAGCTGGCCGTCTTCAATGTTGAAGCCGTTGGCTTTCTGTAGCATCTTCATGTACATGTCCTCCATTTTCATGACTTCGGCCGGGCAGGCTTTCTTGGTACTGCCCATGCCGGTGAACCGGAAGCCCTGCTCGGTGGTCTCCATGCCGCCGAAATAGTTGTTGCATCCGCCCGAGCCGGAGATCTTCTGCTCCTTCATGTCCATCTTCAGGGTAATGGGCTGCTCGCCTTCATAGGTGGTGAGCTGGCCTTTTTCACCGTAGGATACCAGCTTCCAGGTTTTCGCCTTCGGCTTCACGGCCTCTTTCACATCTTCAGCGGCCTGTTCCACGGTTTCGGCAGCTTCTTCTACGGCTTCTTCGGCCTGCTTTTCGGCACCCGAGTTGCAAGCGATCAGGGAAAGGCCGAAAAACAGCGTAAATACGAGATAAAAGGGTTTCATTGGTACGTGTTTGTTTGACGTTGTGAGATGAATAGATTTGACAAATTTTCGACAAAGATACCAGATCGAAGAGGAAACGGAGCCTCGCTCGAAGAAATCCTTCCGAAAAAGAAGGCCGCCAGGCTAAACCCAGGCCCGCACATGCCGGCTTTCATGTCACGCGCCCAGGTATCGGTTGGGCACCCCTTATTTGATGCTCTCCATCTGAGCCTGAAGGTTCTGCAGCTTTTCCTTTTGGGCCTTTACCACCTCTTGCAGGCGTTCCACTTCGCTCTTCGCGGCCGGCAGGGCGGCTTCGGCTTGTTGCTTATCCGATTCGGCTTTGAATACGGTCTTCGTGATCTTATCCTTATCCTTGGCCAGCTTTTCCAGGTCCTTCTGGGCCTTGGCCTTTTTCTTCATGTCTTTGGCGCTGGGCGATACCATGGCATCAAATTGCTTCAGTGCATATTCTGCTTCCAGCCTCTTCTGGTCGACCTTGGCTTCGTCTTCCTTGGCCTTTACTCTGTCCTTGTCGGCCTTTTGGATGTCCTCTTCCAGTTTCTGCTGGTCCTTCTGGGCCTTTTCCAGGTCCTTTTCCAGCCCTTCCAGTTCTTTCTGGGCTTCGTCCACCTTACGCTGGAAAGCCGCCTGGTTGAGCTTGACGGCAAAATCGTGCATGACATCCTTTGCCTTTTTATCTTTCCCGGGAAAATCGCCGGGATTCACGGCCTTGTTCCCATCCACCAGGAAAGCTACGGCAACCTCCACATTATCCGTTCGGCGAATGTCGTCCACCTTGTGCAGGAGGGTAAGGCCCGCATCGTGGATATCGGACATGCGCACTTGCGTATGCATGGTGGCATTCCCCTTGAATCGCTCTTTGTTCCCCCCCTTTTCCTTCATCTGACCTTCCAACAGTTTATCTACGTCCGATTTTTTCGCCTGAGCTACCGTTATAACATACGCATAGTAGGTAGAGTCTCCGAATTGAGTGTCTTTACCTTTTACATCCAGATTGATGTAGCCGGGCATTTCAGCTGTTTCCTGAGCAGATGCCCATCCCGCAATAAACACGAGGAGCACAACTGCTAAAAAGCGCGTTGAGATCATAATAGTGCGTTTTTTGGGTTTGAAAATGAGTGCAAGCGGTCGTTCACCACAAAAGTGATCTTCAGCAAAGTACCACTTCAAATGTAATGCTTTTTTATGCGCAGGATTTTGGTGTGCGGCGCCAACGACCATTTTGAACCCAAAAAAAGCCGGATTCCGAGGTGAGGAATCCGGCCTGGAGGCTTTTAGCTTCCGAAGTCGTCGAAAGCGATGTTCTCTTCGGGTACGCCCAGTTCGTCGAGCATTTTCTGGACGGCCTGCAGCATCAGGGGCGGGCCGCAGAGGTAGTACTCCAGCTCTTCGGGTTCGGGATGATCCTTGAGGTAGTTGTCGTACACCACTTGGTGGATAAAACCCGTAGGACCGTCCCAGTTGTCTTCCGGCAGTGGCTCGGAGAGGGCGATGTGATAGGAAAAATTGGGAAAATCCTTTTCGATCTCGCGGAAGTCGTTGGTGTAAAAGAGCTCGGCCAGGGAACGACCGCCGTACCAGTACGACACCTTGCGATCCGTCTTCAGGGTATGGAAGAGGTGGAAAATATGCGAGCGCAGGGGGGCCATGCCGGCGCCGCCGCCGATGTACACCATTTCCTTGTCGGTGGGCTTGATGAAGAACTCCCCGTACGGACCGGAGATGGTCACCTTGTCGCCCGGCTTCTGATCGAAGACGTAGCTGGAGCACACGCCCGGGTTAACGGGCATCCAGGTGTTGTTCTTGCGATCCCAGGGCGGCGTGGCGATGCGGATGTTGAGCATGATGATATTGCCTTCGGCCGGATGGTTGGCCATGGAATAGGCGCGGAACTGCTCCTCGTCGTTCTTCATCTTCAGCTCCCACATCTGAAAATTGTCCCAGGCGGGCTTGAACTTGTCCGCGTTGTCGCCGTGGTGGTCGGGATGAGGGGTAATGTCGAAATCTTTAAAGTCCACCTCGCAGACCGGCACGTCGATCTGGATGTATCCGCCGGATTCGAATTCCAGCACTTCGCCTTCGGGCAGCCGCACGACGAATTCCTTGATAAAGGTGGCCACATTGTAATTGGACACCACCTCGCATTCCCACTTTTTGATGCCGAAGATCTCTTCCGGCACGCGAATGTGCATATCCTGGCGCACTTTCACCTGACAGGCCAGGCGTTTGCCCTCGGCCACTTCGCGACGGGTAAGGTGGTTGAGTTCGGTGGGCAGTACATCGCCTCCGCCCTCATCGATATGACATTCACACATGGCGCAGGTGCCCCCGCCGCCGCAGGCCGACGGGAGAAAGACGCTTTGATCCGACAAGGCCGAAAGCAGGGACGAACCCGGCTTCACCTTCAGCGGGTTAGCCTCATCTCCATTGATCACAATGTTGACGTCGCCCTGGGGTACCAACTGGCGCCGGGCCGCAATGAGCATGAACGACAGGGCCAGGATGACCACGGAAAAGACGACGACTGCATAAACGATAACCATTCGTGCCAATTATTTATTCACTCGGGAAAATACCCAGGTATTAGTCCATGAAAAAGGGCCCGCCACGCTTTTTACGCAAGCCTTACAAGCCCCTAGTTATTCTGCTGCCGATGCAAAGGCTGCAGGGTCGATACCCATCAGGCTCATAAAGGCAATACCCATGAGTCCGGTGAGGATGAAAGCCATGCCCAAGCCGCGCAAGGCCGGCGGCACATTGCTGTAGCGGATCTTCTCGCGTATGGCCGCAATGGCTATGATAGCCAGAAACCAGCCGAAACCACCACCCAGACCGAAGGCGATGGACTCCGAAAAATTGTACTCGCGCGATACCATGAACAGCGACCCTCCCAGAATGGCGCAGTTCACTGTGATGAGCGGCAGAAAGATCCCCAGTGCCGCGTAGAGCGAGGGCGAGAATTTTTCCACCACCATCTCAACCAGCTGCACCATAGAGGCGATCACCGCAATGAAAATGATGAATCGCAGAAAGGTCAGATCCGTACCGAACAGGCCGTCTTCCGACAAGAGGTAGGTCTGGATGACCCAGTTGATGGGCATGGTGATGCCGAGTACGAAGATCACGGCCAGCCCCAGACCAAAGGCCGTGTTCACGGTCTTGGAAACGGCCAGATACGAGCACATGCCCAGAAAGTAGGCCAGCACGAGGTTTTCGATGAAGGCCGCTTTGATGAATATATTGAAGAATTCTCCCATGGGAAGAAAGTTTTCGGGTTAGGCCCGCTCGCAAACAGGCAAATTCAGGACACGTCTACCAGCATGGTATGGTAGCTGAGCTGGATCCCGATGAAAATTCCAATGATGAACATGGCCGCTGGGGGACGACCCATCCGGTTGTTGTTCACGGCACAAACAACGGAGGCATTGTACGGCAGGTTTATAA
>JAJDFU010000564.1:0-1331 GCA_020528935.1 Saprospiraceae bacterium
CCGGGGTGGGCGCTGCGCGGGACGGTGGCCGGCGAGGATGGCCCGCTGACCGGCGTAAGCGTACAGCTGCTGGGAACCGAACAAGGCACGGTCACCGACGCGGACGGGCAGTTCGAACTGAAGGACCTGCCGGAAGGCGAGCAGGTGCTGGAGTTGCGCTACATCGGCTACCTGACCATACAGCAAAAGGTAAACCTCCGGGCCGGCAGCGTGCAGCAGCTGAAGCTGAACATGCGCGAAGACATCCTGGGCCTGGATGCCGTGATCGTCACGGCGACCCGCAACGAGATCCCGGTGCACGATGCCCCGGTCATTGTCAACCGCATCGACGATCGCGTTTTTGAGCGCACCCAGTCGTTGAGCCTGGCCGAGGGATTGTCTTTCTCCCCCGGGCTGCGCCTGGAGACCAACTGCCAGAACTGCGGCTTTACCCAGCTGCGCATGAACGGCCTGGACGGCCCCTACACGCAGGTACTCATCAACAGCCGGCCCATCTTCTCGGCCCTCACCGGCGTGTACGGCCTGGAGATGATCCCGGTGAACATGATCGAGCGGGTGGAGGTGATCCGCGGCGGCGGCTCAGCCCTCTTCGGGGGCAATGCCATTGCCGGAACGGTGAACGTGATCACCCGGGAGCCCATGGAGAACAGCTTTGAGATCGGCACCCAGCTGGGCTGGACCAATCTGGAAATGCCCGATCGCACGCTCACCCTCAACGGCTCTCTGGTAAGCAAAGACGGGAACAAGGGCCTCACCATCTACGGTTTCAACCGCGAGCGCCAGCCCTGGGATGCCAACGGAGACGGCTTTTCCGAGATCACCCTGCTGCGCAACACCACCTTTGGAGCCGACGCCTTTTTCAAGCCCGACGAGCGAAGCAAGTTCAAACTCAGCCTGTTCCGCATCAGCGAATTCCGGCGCGGCGGAAACGATTTTGAACTGCCTCCCCACCAGACCGACATCACCGAGCAGATCGACCACCGCATCACCGGCGGGAATCTCTCCTACGAATGGTTCACTCCAGACCTCAAGCACAAATTCGCGCTCTACGCCTCTGCCCAGCACACCGATCGCGACAGCTACTACGGCGGGGGTGGCCGGGTGCTGGAGGAAAGCGACTCCCTCACGGAATCCGATATTCTGGCCCTGAATGCCTACGGCCAAAGCCGCGATCTGGCACTGGCCGGCGGCCTGCAGTACACCTTTGATATCAGCGACAGCTGGCTGCTCACGGCCGGCACCGAATACCAATACAACGACGTGCTGGACGAAATGCCGGGCTACGATCGCGCCATCGACCAGCAGGTGAACGTACTGGGCAGCTATGCGCA
>JAJDFU010000564.1:1431-3990 GCA_020528935.1 Saprospiraceae bacterium
TTTTACACCCGCCTGCGCAACCCCTTCATCACCGCCGATGCCCAGGAGTTGCCCAACGGCATTTCGGTGGTGACCAAGCGCAACGGCAGCGCGGCCACCGTCAGCGGACTGAATGCCGAGCTCAGCCTGGCGCTGGGCCGCCGGTGGGTCATCCAGCTGGGCGGAACGGTACAGGCGGCCCGCTACGACGAGGACGAACTCATCTGGAGCCCGGAAAACGCGAATGAGTCCAACGCAGACAGCCTGATCGCGACCCGGAACCTCCTGCGCACCCCCAACGCTTACGGCTTCTTCACGGCCAACTACCGGCCGGTAAAAGCGCTTAACCTGTCTCTGAGCGGCGTATTTACCGGGCCTATGGATGTGCCGCACGTCATCGTACCGGACAATGAATTTACCGTGCTGGAGCGCACGCCCGGCTTTCTGGAGCTCAATGTAAAAGCGGACTATGCCCTGCCCATTGCGGAGGACTTCGACCTGCATCTCTTTGCCGGGGTGCAGAACGTATTGAACAGCTACCAGGACGATTTCGACCGCGGGCCGGACCGCGATGCCGGCTACGTGTACGGGCCGTCCCGTCCGCGCACGGTTTTTGTGGGGCTGAAGGTGCACCTGGAATAAGCGCACGGGCCGGAGGACGGCCCTGCACACACCAACCGGCCAACTCTTTGCATCCCTGTCGTGTTGAATTTTTATTTGTATCTTTTTTCGAGCAGTAACGCGGCCCTATGAGATTCTTCGTCACCCGTACCCCCAAGCACCGCCAATTCGACTACAAGCCCCGCTACTGGGATCAGGAAGCCGAGGAGCGCGAGGAGCGCCTGAAGCGCCTGGAAAGCCTCAAGGACGACTCTGTAGCGGGCACCAAGGCCCGCATCTCCAGTGGCTTCAAGCGGGGTTACCGGGGCAATTCCGGCCTGCGCCGCCGGCAGGTCATGCGCTCCAACCTCATTCTCATTCTCATCGTCCTCTTGCTGGTGTTTTTAAGCTACCTGTTTCTCACCGTATATTTGCCCGAGATTGAAGGCTTTCTGGACGGGACCGGCGCCCCTCAGTAGCCGCTTCGATACGCCGGGCCGCGCACTGCGGTGCACGAAAACGAACACGACACTCTATGGCTGATGTCATTCAGCTATTGCCTGACGCTATAGCCAATCAAATCGCAGCCGGGGAGGTGGTACAGCGCCCCTCCTCGGTGGTCAAGGAACTCATGGAGAACGCCCTGGATGCCGGGGCCAGTTCGGTAAAGGTGATCATCAAGGACGCCGGCAAAACGCTCATCCAGGTCATCGACGACGGCTGTGGCATGAGCGAGACCGACGCCCGCATGGCCTTCGAGCGGCACGCCACCTCCAAGATCCGCAAGGCCGAGGATCTCTTTTCCATCGATACGCTGGGTTTTCGCGGCGAGGCGCTGCCCTCCATTGCAGCGGTAGCCCATGTGGAGATGCGCAGCCGGCAGCCCTTTCGCGAACTAGGCACCCGCCTGGTCATCGAGGACTCCCGGATCAAGACCCAGGAACCCTGCCAGGCCGTACCCGGCACCAATATTTCGGTCAAAAACCTGTTCTACAACCTGCCGGCCCGGAGGAAATTCCTGAAATCGGAAACTGCCGAGTTTCGCCACATCACCGAGGAGTTTTTGCGCCTGGCCATCGCCTATCCCGATGTGCACTTCAGCCTGCACCACAACCAGACCGAGATCCGCCACCTGCCACCGGGCAATCTGAGGCAGCGCATTTCCGGGGTGTTCGGCAGCCGGAACGACAAGAAACTCGTGCCGGTGCGGGAAGCCACCGACCTGGTGCAGATCTCGGGCTTTGTGGGCAAGCCGGAATTCGCCAAAAAAACGCGGGGCGACCAGTACTTCTTCGTGAACCGCCGCTTCATCAAGAGCAACTACCTGGCCCATGCCGTAATGACGGCCTACGAAAGCCTCATCCCCGAAAAGACCTTCCCCCTCTACGTGCTTTTCATCGAGCTGGATCCCGCTCAGGTGGACATCAACGTGCATCCCACCAAACAGGAGATCAATTTCGAAGACGAGCGCCTGGTGTATCAATACCTGCGGGTAGCCGTGCGCCACGCCCTGGGGCGCAATGCCGCCATGCCCACCCTGGACTTCGAGCAGGAGCCGAGCTTTACGCGGCAGTACACCTCCCCGCTGCAGGGCCGGCGGCGCGAACCCGGCAAGGAAGACTTCGGCCCCCGCAGCCAGGCCGGCGGCCCCCAGGACTGGGAGCAGCTATACCGCGACCTGGACATCCCGGCGGAAGAGCAGGCCCCCAGCCAGGGCACCCTCACGATCGAGAGCAGCTGGTCGGGCGGCTCGGACGAAGGAGGCGAGCAGGCCGGGCCGCAGGATGCCCAGAAAGAACCGTACCAGGTGCACCAGCAATACATCATCAGCCCCATCAAGTCGGGCTTCCTGCCCATCGAACAGCAGGCAGCCCACGAGAGCATCCTCTACGAACACTTCCTCAACATACACCGCGATCAAACGCAGGGAACCCAACAACCACTATTTACTCATAACCAGGCGCTGCGCGCCACCGAGAC
>JAJDFU010000189.1 GCA_020528935.1 Saprospiraceae bacterium
CCCTTCAGAACGCCAACGTCAGTCGCATCTTCCAAACCCTCGGCGCCGAAGTGGATGCGATCCCCATCCTGTGGATTGCCGCTCCGGCTACGGGCCTGATCGTACAACCCATCATCGGCTACCTCAGCGATCGCACCTGGAATCGCCTGGGGCGCCGCAGGCCCTATTTTTTGATCGGTGCCGTCCTGGCGTCCCTGGCCCTGTTTGTCATGCCCAACTCGCCGGCCCTTTGGGTAGCCGCCGGCATGCTGTGGATCATGGATGCCTCGATCAACATCGCCATGGAGCCCTTCCGCGCCTTTATGGGCGACAATCTGCCCGAGGAGCAGCGCACGCTGGGGTTTGCCATGCAGAGTTTTTTCATTGGCATCGGCGCTGTGGTGGCCTCCTTTCTGCCCTACATGCTGGCCGAGTGGCTCAACATACCCAATACCGCTCCTGCCGGGGTGATCCCGCCTTCGGTCAAGTGGAGCTTCTACATCGGCGGCGCCGTATTTTTCCTGGCTGTACTCTGGACGGTGATCCGCTCGCGCGAGTACTCGCCCGAGCAATTGGAAGCCTTCGAGGCGGCTGCCGGCAAGGACGAGTACGTCAAGGCGCGCAATGCGGATTATTTCCGGCTCAAAAAGCGAGAGCAGCGCCTGGTGGGCACGGGGCTTCTGCTGGCCGGGATCGCCTTTTTCTGGATCGTGCAGCGCTCGGGGCTGGAAAAAGAACTGCTCATCCTGGCCGGCGGGTTGGCGCTGTTCGGCCTATTCATGCTCCTGGCCTGGCTTTTTCACCGTTCCGGCCGGCACGACCTGGGCTTTGTGGTCATGATGGACGATCTGTTCGATATGCCCAAGACGATGACCCAGCTGGCTTTCGTACAGTTTTTTTCCTGGTTTGCCCTTTTTGCCATGTGGATCTACACCACCTCGGCAGTGACCAAACACGTGTACGGTACGGATGATCCCACATCCGTTCTGTACAACGAGGGGGCAAACTGGGTAGGCGTTTGCTTCGGAGTGTACAACGGCGTTGCCGCACTAGTGGCTTTTCTGCTGCCCCTGCTGGCCCAGCGAACCAATCGCAAGCTCACCCACAGCATTTGTCTCGTGCTGGGAGCCCTGGGCTTTGCTTCCATTTATCTGATCCAAGACCCCAACCTCTTGCTGGTTTCCATGGTGGGAGTCGGTATAGCCTGGGCCAGCATACTCTCCATGCCCTATGCCATACTCACCGGCGTGCTGCCGGCGGATAAGATGGGTTACTTCATGGGCGTGTTCAACTTCTTCATCGTCATACCGCAACTGGTAGCGGCCTCGATTCTGGGTGCGCTGGTGCGCCACCTCTTTCAGGGAGAGGCGGTATTTGCGCTTATCGCGGGTGCCCTTTCGCTCCTGATCGCCGCCGTTCTCACCCTTTTTGTCGATGATCGCTCCTATGTAAATGCCAAAACAAGAACTGCCGTATGAGATCCGAAACTTCAGCCGCTTCAGCCTGGATTCGCTTTGGCATCGCCGCGCTCCTGTTCTGGCCCCTGTTCTCCTGTGCCCAGGAGCATGGGGTGGAGAGCATGTCGCGCTTCCCCCTGGGCGTCGAGGAATCGGAATACCGGTATCGCTACCCCACAGGCGGAACGGTGTCCGAAGTCCGGGTAGAACCGCCCTTCTGGTGGGTGGGCATGAGGTCGCCCGAACTTCAGATTCTGATCCACGACGAACAGATCGGGGATATGGAGGTGAGCCTGGATGCCTATCCGGGGGTTCGCCTGAAGCAGGTAGATCGCGTGGCGAATCCCAATTACCTGTTCCTTCAGTTGGCGATCGATCCCGGGGCCCGGCCCGGCCGCCTGCAGATCCGCCTTCAGGGACAGGAGCCGAGCAGGGAATACCCCTCCGAGCTGCGGGACCGGAAGAACAGTCCGGCCCGCCTGCCAACCCTGGGGCCCTCGGACGTCATTTACCTGCTCATGCCCGATCGCTTTGCCAATGGCGACCCGTCCAATGATTCCGTACTCAGCATGCATCAAAAGGGGATAGACCGGGACAATGTTTTTTTCCGCCACGGCGGAGACATTCAGGGTATCCTGGACCGGCTGGATTACCTGGACAATCTGGGCGTAACGGCCATCTGGCCCAATCCGGTGCTGGAGAACGATCAGCCCTACGAATCGTACCACGGCTACGCCATCACCGATTTTTACCGCATTGATCAGCGACTGGGAACCAATGAGCTGTACCGCGAACTGGTGGCTGCATGCCACCGGCGTGGCATCAAGGTGGTTATGGACATCATCTTCAACCACGTGGGGGACCAGCACTGGTTTATTCAGGACCTTCCGGCCGAAGACTGGATCCACCAGTCCGAGGAGTACGCTCAGACCACCTACCGGGCCCCTACCCTTATGGACCCCCACGCCTCCAAAGCCGACATCCGGCTCATGGAGGAAGGGTGGTTTGACAAACACATGCCCGACCTCAACCAGGATCACCCCCTGCTGGCGCAGTATCTGATCCAGAGCAGCATCTGGTGGACCGAATACACCGGCCAGGACGGATTTCGGGTAGATACCTATCCCTATCCCAGCCAGGCCTTTATGAGTGCGTGGTGTCGTCGCCTGCGGGAGGAATTTCCCGATCTGCATTTTTTCGGAGAGACCTGGGTGCACGGCACGCCCATTCAAGCCCAGTTTGTGGAGGGTTCCGGCCTGCGCACCCGCGTGGAATCCCATCTGCCGGCCGTCACCGACTTTCAGTTGCACTACGCTCTGCTGGAGTCCGTACAGGAATCTCAGGGCTGGACCAGTGGCGTTTCGCGTCTGTATTACACGCTGGCCAAGGACTTTTTGTATGAAGATCCCTATCGCAACGTCATTTTCCTGGATAATCACGACATGAGCCGCTTTTTTTCGGCTGTAAGCGAAGATTGGGACCGGTTCAGATCCGGTATGATCCTGCTGATGAGTATGCGCGGCATCCCGGTTATCAATTACGGCACGGAGATCGGCCTGACGGGCAGCGGCGGAGCTTTCGGTGAAGGCGGACGACTCGACTTTCCCGGAGGCTGGCCTTCTGATCCGGTCAACAAATTTGTACGGGCCAACCTCGACGAGCAGGAGGGCCGGATGTTCGATCACGTGCGGGCACTGCTGCGCTACCGCAAGGAAACCCCCACCCTTCATCGCGGCCAGCTCATGCAGTTCGTTCCCCAGGACGACGTGTACGTCTTTTTCCGCTACGATGAAGAAAAGACCATACTAGTGGCCTACAACAGCGGAGAACAGAGCAGGCCGGTGCGTATGGACCGCTTCAGGGAACGCCTGCAAGGGGTCGGTAGCCTCTACGATCCGCTGACCGACAGCTCGGTGCCCCTGCCGGAGATCCTGATGCTGGAGCCGCGGCAGGCCGTATTACTGGAGTGTCGCCCCTAGCGTTTGCCCCGCCTTCTCAGGTTTCGGCGGTAGCGCTGGGCATTCTGATTGTGGCCGGCCAGCGTTTTGGCGAAGGCGTGCAGGCCGGAGCCGTCGCCCCGGGCGCAAAAGAACAGATAATCGTGGGATTCGGCCTGGAGCACAGCATCTATGCTGGCGATGGAGGCCATGCAGATGGGGCCCGGTGGCAGACCGCTGTACATGTAGGTATTGTAGGGCGAATCGTACTTCGTGTGATACCAGGTCACCCGGCGGGCGTCGAAGTCGCGGCGGGCAAAAACGGCGGTGGGGTCAGCCTGCAAGCGGATGTTTTTGCGCAGGCGATTGAGGTACACTCCGGCTATGGCCGGCTTTTCCTCGTTCTGGTTGGTCTCTTTTTCCACGATCGAAGCCAGCGTGTATACTTCGACGGGATCCATGCCCAGCTTTTCGGCCTTGTCCAGGCGGTCCTCGCGCTCCCAGAACGCCTTGTGCTCGCGCACCATGCGATTTACGACGCCCCGGGGGCTGACGTTCCAGAACGAGCACGTGCTGCCGGAGGGTCCGAACTACTAC
>JAJDFU010000455.1 GCA_020528935.1 Saprospiraceae bacterium
CATACGGGGTGTGATTCCGTCCCGTGGGCTCGGAAATGTTTATAAGGGACAGGTTCCATTTGTCCCACGACCTTAAGCTGGAACCCTTTTATGGACAGAATACAAGCACTCCGTCAACTGGCCGGCAAGACATCGCCGATGCCGGCCGAAAGCTCCAATTCCCCTTTTGCCGGTCTGGAGCCCTACACTGGAAAATGGGTGGCCAGGGAGGCCGCTCATCTGCTCCGGCGCACCACTTTTGGGCCCACAAGAGCCGAAATCGAATGGGCTCAATCCCAGGGCCTGCAAGCCGTCCTGGACCGCCTGTTCGAAGAACATCCGCTGCCCGACCCGCCGGTCAATCACGACGAATCCGGTGACCCGAACGTCCCCATCGGGGAGGTCTGGCTTGACGAACCCTACGCCAGCGGCATAAACCTGAGGAAATACCGCAAGGAAAGCTTCAAGGCCTGGACCATCGGACTGGCTGTAGACCAGGGTATTTCCATACGGGAAAAGCTGACCCTGTTCTGGCACAATCACTTTGCCATTTCCGAGCTCATCACCAAAGATCCGAAGGTGCTGTACAAATACAGCACTACCCTTCGCAGCCATGCGTGGGGCAACTTTCGGGAACTGGTGAAAAAAATCACGGTCGATCCGGGCATGCTGCGCTTTCTGAACGGCAACCAGAACACGAAAGAGGCACCCAACGAAAATTACGCCCGCGAACTGCTGGAGCTGTATACTGTGGGGAAAGGTCCACTGGTGGCTCCCGGCGATTATACCAACTACACCGAAGGCGATATCCGCGAGATAGCCCGCGTACTCACCGGATGGAAAGAACGGGGCCACTACACCTACAATCCCGATACCAAGGTGGAAAGCTTTTTCCGGGAAAACGATCACGATACGGGCGACAAAACGCTTTCACAACGGCTGGGCGGCGTCACCATCTCCAACATGGGCGAGCAGGAGTACGCCCACCTCGTCGATATCATCTTCCAGCAGCCGGCCGCAGCAAGGCACATATGCCGCAAGCTTTATCGCTGGTTCGTCTTTCACGAGATCGACGATCAGGTTGAACAGGAGATTATCGGGCCGATGGCTCAGCAGTTGATCGCAGAAGATTTTGAGATCCGGCCCGTACTGGAAACCCTGCTTTCCAGTGCGCACTTTTTCCACAGCCAAAACCTGGGGCCCATGATCAAAAGCCCCATGGATTTTGCGGTTTCGGCCATCCGGCAACTGGAGGTTGCCCTGCCCACCGAGCTGGCCCCTCGATACCACAGCCTGTACAAGATCTACGAAGAGATGATCGGCATGGGCATGGAATACTACAAGCCCCCGGAGGTTGCGGGCTGGAAGGCGTGGTACCAGATGCCCTTGTACTACCGGAGTTGGGCGACCTCTACCACCCTGCAGCTGCGATCGAAATTCGTAAAGGACCTTTTGGGCCAGGGCATCGAAGTGGATGATGATCATGCTGTTCTTCTCCGTGCCCATCCCCTGGATATCCTCAATGGCCTGGATAAGCCCGAAGACCCCAACCATATCGTTCGGGTGTTTGCCGACCTTCTTTTTCCCATGCCGCTGACCGGCACCATCGACGGCCAGGGGGCTTTCGTGAGCGGCCAGTACTACGGCCTCAAAGACGTGCTGATCCCCGGCCTGCCCGATTTTGAGTGGATGATCGAATACACCGATTATCTGGCCAACCCCGGCGATCCGGACAAGGAGGGTGCCATTGACGGCAAGATCCGCCAATTGTTGCAGTTGATGCTTTCCCTGGCCGAATTCAACCTTTGCTGATTACCGATCCACCAAACCCAGATCAGACATGAAAAGAAGATCCTTTATAAAATCTACCGCAGGAGCTGCCGTTTCCCTGCCATTCATTTTCCCGGGCATGAAGCTGGCCGCGCTGCCCGATTCCGGACTGTTCGGGCGGATGCGCGATCAGACGGACCGCATTCTGGTGATCATTCAGCTCAACGGAGGGAACGACGGCTTGAATATGTTGGTACCCAAAGATCAATATGCCAACCTGCTCAAAGCCCGACCCGAGGTAGCCCTGCCCGAAAACCAGATCCTGGACCTCAATACCGAAACGGGGCTTCACCCGGTTATGACGGGCATTCAAAACCTGTTTCAGGACGGCCGGGCCGCTTTTGTACAAAGCGTGGGATATCCCAACCAAAACCGCTCGCACTTTCGGTCCATGGATATCTGGACCAGTGCCTCCCCTGCCGATGCCTATTGGGGAACGGGCTGGGTAGGTCGATACCTGGACAATCGCTTCCCCACTTATCCGGAGGGCTACCCCAGCGACGAGCATCCCGATCCATTCGCCATCTCCATAGGCAATACCGTCTCGGAAACCTGCCAGGGCGTAGCGACAAATTTCAGCCTGTCGCTCCAGGATCCCTTCAAGCTCACCCAGCTTTTCGAAGATGAAGAAGATTCCGTACCGGATTCGCGCTACGGCAGGGAACTGTCGTACCTGCGCACCACCGCGGCCCAATCCAATGCCTTTAGGGAATCCATACTGGAAGCTGCCAACATGGGCAACAACCTGGCCGACTACCCCCGGCAAAATCCACTGGCCCGGCAATTGGAGACCGTAGCCTTGCTCATCAGCGGCGGGCTGCAGACCCGCATTTACGTAGTGAGCCTGGGCGGCTTCGACACCCACGCCAATCAAGTGGACCGCTCCGAACCCACGCAAGGCCAGCACGCCGAGCTCCTGCTGGAGCTCTCCGAGGCCATTTCCGCTTTTGCCGCCGACATGGAACAACTCGGACATGCCGACCGGGTACTGGGTATGACCTTTTCCGAATTTGGCCGGCAGATCCGCTCCAACAAAAGCATGGGCACCGACCACGGTACAGCTGCGCCGCTCATCCTCTTCGGCGGATGCACCCAGGGCGAGATCATCGGCCACAATCCCACCATACCCGACGATGTCGCGCCTCAGGACGGGGTTCCTATGCAGTTCGATTTCCGGGATGTGTACGGCTCCGTGCTGATGGATTGGCTTGGCGCAGAGGAGCAGGAGATCAAAGGCATTCTTCATCCAAACTTTCAGTACCTGCCCGTGCTGGCGGGCTGCCAGACCGACCCCGCCCGGTTGAACAACCGGCAAGGCGCTCGCCTGGAAGGCCCTGTAGAGGCCTCCGCCTTTCCCAACCCCTTTGCAGACTGGACGACCATTGCGTACCAGCATCCGGGAGGCCCCGTCAAGATCAGCATCCTGGATTCTCTGGGGCGCGAAGTGCAGGTGCTCAGCAGCCAGAACCTGGGGCCGGGCAAGTACCAGTTTCCGTTTGAAGGAAGAGGGCTCGCGCCCGGCAATTACTATTTCCGCGTGGCTCAGGAGGGCGGCGCGCAGCAGACTTTCCACCTCGTGAAACAATGACCTCAATCCGTTAAAGTTCCGGCTTATCCCGACGGACACCAAGCCTCAGCGCCTGCCAGCGGAGATCTAACCCGGAAAATGCTGTGCATTTTCCGGGCTGGTTGCCCAAATTCATGCGCAATCCGGGCTGATACGGTTTTCGGGATAAAACGACTTTTCTACCTAGTCATATTTCATCCTTTAACCCGTATTACTTTTTTTAACGGTATTATAGCCTTGCTGCCAGAGATCCCGTTGTAAAGCGATCCACACCAAAAGACAAGGCAGGGCTTTGATCACGTACGGCTTGTACCATTCTTCCTTGAACCAGGCAGGGGAGAGATCCGTAGGAGCCAGGCAGGTGAAGATCCAGACGAACAGAATGAGGAAGGTGCGCCAGGAGGTGGACGGCTGCGAGAAATACCAGATCGCGGCACCGGCTACCGCAATGGGAAAAGAGGGCAGTTCGGCCTTGTGGTTGAACAACACGACCCAAAGGAGAATCGAGGCGAGGACGTGTATCCGAAACCTGTACCTTATACACATCT
>JAJDFU010000124.1 GCA_020528935.1 Saprospiraceae bacterium
GCAGAGTTGGTTGTCTTCGCCGCCTTCAATCAGGATCTCCACATCCGCCGGAATGACGGTAATGGTCACCTGGGCCGTATCGCGGGTAAGCCCATCCCCGCTCACGGCAATGAGTTGATAGGTCGTGGTCGTTTCCGGGGTAGCAACGGGAGTAGGGCTGCTGGGGTCGTCCAGGCCGTCAGCGGGCGTCCAGTCGTACTGGGTGTCGTCGGGTTCGGTATCCAGTGTGGCCAGCTGCACGGCGGAGTTCTGGCAGATGGTCGTATCCCCGATGAGGGTGGGAAAAAGAAAAAGAGTGCTGCCGGGCGGATCAACGGCCGAAGCCGGGTTCGACCAGCCACTGATCAGCAGTGCGCCAACCGCCAGGCAGGCCGTCGAAAAAAAGCGAATGGTCATAGCTGCAATCTTAGGCGTGTTCACATAGATCATGGGCAAGGGCATTGCTTTTCTCAAAGCATGAATGTAGCTATTTCCCGCAAACTGTGGGGGGCAGTCATCCGCCAATTTCCATTTTTTCCGGCGGCCGTTCATCTCCAGGTTCTAAGTACCATCTCGAAAGAATTGAAGGGATACTCCCGCCTGCAATCCATCACACCCAAACCCACACTGCAAAACCGAAAGTTTTGCAGTTAGCGGGACGGCCGGCAGGATTGCAATTGGTTTTTGACCGATTCCAGGGATACGTAGCCCAGGTCATTGCCCCAGGCCTGGTTGATGTAGTTGATGATGTTGGTGATCTCTACCTCGTTCAGTTGACCTATGCCCGCCATGGGTTGCGCATAGGTTTGGCCATTCACCACGATCGTGTCTTCCAGACCGTAGCGGATAATGCAGGCAGTGCGAAGGTTTTCCCGGGCCAGGTAGTCGGCCCCGGCCAGTGGCGGGATAAGGCCGGCCAGGCCGGAGCCGTTTTCCATGTGGCAATTGCCGCAGTACTCCTCGTACAGCCAGCGGCCCTGCTTGTAGGGCTCCGTTTCACAACCCACCGCCAGTATGAGCAGAACGACCGGCACGGGCCAAAGAAGTTTAACGCGCATACTTTCATAAAAGCACATTCTGGCAAATGGTTTTCTTCGCTCTTCTATGGCTTTGCTAAATTAAGCGGCTGTGACAAACCAAAGGAGGGGTGCATTGTTATGTTTCAAATTAAATTGAAAACCGGCAAAAAAGGTAGCCATGAAAGAAAAAGCGATCGTTTGGTTCCGGCAGGATCTCCGGCTGCACGACAACGAAGCCCTCACGGATGCGCTCCGTTGTACGCAGGAGGTCATTCCGGTATACGTCTTTGACGAACGCCAATTTCTGGGTGAAACCCGCTTTGGCTTCCCGAAGACCGGTAAGTTTCGCGCGAAATTCATCCTGGAGAGTGTAAGGGATCTGCGCAACCGACTGCGCCAGAAGGGTTCGGAACTCATCGTGCGCTTCGGCAAGCCCGAAGAAGAGATCTTCCGGATCGCCCGCCAGGCACGCACCAGCTGGGTCTTTTGCAACCGGGAGCGCACCCGGGAGGAGGTCGAAGTGCAGGATGCCCTGGAAAAGAACCTTTGGTCGGTAGGGCAGGAGATTCGCTATTCGCGGGGTAAGATGCTCTATTACACCTCCGATCTGCCTTTCCCCGTTACCCATACGCCGGATGTGTTCACGCAGTTTCGCAAAGAAGTGGAGCGCTATGTGCCGGTGCGCGAGCCCCTGCCGGAACCCGAAGAGATCCCTTTTTATTCGGGGGCGATCGACTGCGGCGAACTGCCCGGCCTCTCGGATCTGGGCCAGGAGGAATTCGAACCGGATCCCCGGGCCGTACTCGAATTCAGGGGCGGGGAGACCGAAGGGCTCCAGCGCCTGAAACACTACATTTGGGAGGCCCAGCACGTAAAGACCTACAAGGAAACGCGCAACGGCCTGATCGGCGAAGGATACTCGACCAAGTTTTCG
This sequence comes from Saprospiraceae bacterium, assembly GCA_020528935.1. Taxonomy (GTDB): domain Bacteria; phylum Bacteroidota; class Bacteroidia; order Chitinophagales; family Saprospiraceae; genus JAJDFU01. The sequence goes on from JAJDFU010000124.1 coordinate 1,933, forward strand.
CCCTGGCTGGCACAGGGGTGTCTCTCGCCAAAGATGATCTACCATGAGGTCAAGAAATACGAGAGCGTTTACGGCGGCAACAAGAGTACGTACTGGGTGTTCTTCGAGCTGCTGTGGCGCGACTTTTTCCGGCTCATGGCCAAGAAATACGAGAACCGGATCTTCCTGCGCGGGGGCACCAAGGGGGAAGACGATCCCGCCTGGCGCAACGACCGCAAGCTGCTCCGCAAATGGGTGGACGGAAATACCGGAGTGCCCTTTATCGATGCAAACATGCGCGAGATCGCCAACACGGGCTTCATGTCCAACCGGGGCCGGCAAAATGTGGCCAGCTTCCTGGTCAAAGATCTGAAAGTCAACTGGCAGATGGGCGCCGAATACTTTGAATCGGTGCTGATCGACTACGACGTCGCCTCCAACTATGGGAACTGGAACTACGTAGCCGGTGTGGGGAGTGATCCGCGCGAAAATCGCTACTTCAACCTTTTGTCCCAGGCGCGCCGCTACGATCCGGACGGCGCCTACGTCAAGCTCTGGATCCCGGAGCTGGCCGATCTGCCCGCCGACAAGGTGCATCGTCCGGATCGCCTGTCCTTTGCCGAGCAGGAAGAACACCACCTCAAGCTGGGCGCTGATTATCCCAAAGCCGTGATCAACACCAGCAAGTGGCGGTAGGGCGGCAGGCGCCCCGGGCGCAAATCGAAGGAGGCATCCCCCCTACGGAATTTAATCGGCGATCACCCGCAGCCTGGATCTCACCTCCCGGGCGAGCTGGATCGCATCCTCGGCTTTTGCAGCGGTAACGGTGACGTGCCCCATTTTCCGGAAGGGCTTGGTCACTTCCTTGCCGTAGAGGTGCAGGTGTACGCCCGGAAGGTGGAGGCAGTTTTCGATTCCTTCATAGCGGGGCGGGCCCGTGTGTTCCGGCGCGCCCAGGATGTTGACCATTACGGCCGGTTGTTGAAGCTCCGTTGACCCCAGCGGCAGATCCAGCACGGCCCGCAGGTGCTGCTGAAATTGGGAGGTCGCACAACTGTCGATGGTGTGGTGGCCGCTGTTGTGGGGCCGGGGAGCCACCTCGTTGACCAGCAGTTCGCCCTCTTCCGACAGGAAAAACTCCACGGCTAGCAGACCGCAGATGTCGAAGGTCTTGATGAGGCGCTTGGCAAGGGCCTCGGCCTCTTGGGCCAGCTCCCGGCTTACGCGGGCCGGGCACAGCAGAAATTCCACCAGGTTGGCGCGGGGGTTGAATTCCATTTCCACCATGGGAAAGGCCGCCACTTCGCCGCTGGGATTGCGGGCTGCGATCACGGCCAGTTCTTTTGCAATATTGACCTGCCGCTCCACCAGGCTGGGGCCGGGCAGCAGGTGCTCCAGCTCCTCTTCCGATCCGATGCGCTGCACCCCCTTGCCGTCGTAGCCGGCCGTGCGGGTCTTTTGCACGAAGGGCAGGCCCAGTTCGCCGGATCGCACGGCCCGGCGGATATGATCTTCCGATTCGTACAGTACAAATGGAGCCGTGGGGAATTGGTGGTCGGTATAGAACTGCTTCTGGAGGCCCTTGTCCTTGATGATGGCCAGGGCTTGCGGGCGCGGATGCACGCGGATGCCTTGCCGCTCCAGTTCCATCAAGGCATTCACATTGACGTGCTCGATCTCGATGGTCACGGTGTCCATCTGCCGGCCGAAGGCCAGTACGTCGTCGTACTCGGCAAAAGAGCCCTCCGTAAAACAGGGGCTGACTCCACCTGCCGGAAAGCCGGCTGAGCGGTCCAGAAAACAGATGGGCAGGTGCCAGTCGGCGGCGGCAATGCCCAGCATCTTGCCCAGTTGGCCACCGCCCAGGACACCCAGTCGGTAGCCTTGCTGAGGGAAGCGCGCGTTTTTTTCGTTCATGCGAGGTTGAATTGAAGCGGGGGCAAATCTACGAATTCGAGCGCGCAGCCATTTCCGATAGTTTAGCTATTTTCCCGGCAAAACCGGACCCAATGGCATCCATTCTTATCAAAGGAGGGCAGATCGTAAATC
>JAJDFU010000491.1 GCA_020528935.1 Saprospiraceae bacterium
GGTAGAGGTCTTGGAACTTTTCCCCTCCGATTCCAGCCTGACGCCCTGGGCCTGTTCGGGCGAAACGGTGAATTATGCAGGTGCGATCTTATCGGCGGGGCAGCAGCAGACCTTCACCTTTACGGGTGCCAATGGCTGCGACTCCCTGGTGGAAGTGAGCGTATCCGAGTTGGCGGTCTCTTCCTCAGAGCTCGAACTGCGAACCTGCCCGGGGGAGCCGGTGGAATACCAAGGGGAAGCGCTGCAGGCCGGCGAACAGCGCACCTTTGTACTCACCTCCAGCCTCGGTTGCGACTCCCTGGTGCAGGTAGAGGTCACCGCTTTTTCGGAACTGCTCCTCACTGCCGAGGCGACGGAAAGCTGCGCAGATCGAGCTACGGGTGCGATTAGGGCGCAAGCCGATTCCGGGGCGCCCGGACCCTTCAACTTCCAACTGGATGAAGGTTCGCCCCAGGCCAGCAGTGTATTTGAGGAGCTGCCCCCGGGCGCGTACCTGCTCGCCGTAGAGGACGGCAACGGCTGCCGAAGCGAAACGGAGGTGCTGGTGCCAGCCCGGCCGCCCCTGGAGGTCTTCGCACCGGACTATGCCTTCCCCTGCGATGCCGGGCAGTTGATGCTCCGGCCACAGGTGCGCTCGGGCGAGGGACCGGACCTCCAGTTTCAGTGGATGGATGGCCTGAGGTTGCCCGAGCGCATGGTATACGCGCCGGGCACCTTTTCACTTACCGTCAGCAATGCCTGCGAATCCCAACAGCTGGATATACCGGTGCCCCTGGACTACGGCACATACGAAGACGGCATTTACGTGCCCAATGCTTTTTCGCCCAACGGCGACGGCCGAAATGACCTTTTCCAGGCCTTTACCGGCCCGGAGGTCGTAGTCCAGGAGTTCGAGCTGCTGGTCTTCGACCGCTGGGGCAATCTCCTGATCCGCATTCGGGACCCCCAGGACGGCTGGGACGGAACCCATCAGGGCCGACCCATGAATTCGGCGGTATTCGTGTGGTGGTTGCGGGCCCGGATCATCGCCTGTGGCCAGGACGTAGCGGTGCGCAAGGAAGGCGATGTATTGTTGGTGCGATAAACGCGTTCAGGCCAGGCGGGAAGGCTTTTGGGTTTGGTGCAAGAAACTGTCGTAGCTGCGGTCGGGGTACAGCAGGCTGCCGCCGATCATGGCCAGTACACCGGCCAGGCTGCCCCAGATCAGGGGCGGTGTGTCCGTGCCGAACCCTTCGCACAACAGCCACATGGTCATGCCGGCCAGCATACTGGCAAGTGCACCCCGGCGGCTGGCCCGCTTCCAGAACAAACCGGCGGTGAGCGGCACAAACAGCGATACCAGGCTCAGAGCCGAGGACTGGGCCACCAGGTCGTAAATGTTGGACCGCCACAAAGCCATGGCCACCGAGCAGGCGGCCACGACGACCACGCTCGCGCGCATGACCAGCAGCAATCGATGGTCCTTGATCCAGGGAAAGCGCGGCTTGACGAGGTTTTCGCCGATCACGGTGGCCGGTGCCAATACCGCCCCGGACGTAGTGCTCAGAATGGCCGAGAGCAGGGCGCCGAAGAAAAGAACCTGCAGCCCCAGGCTGCTGTGCTCCAGCACCAAACCCGGCAACGTGAGCTGCGGATCCCCGCTGCGGATCTCGGGATAGAGGACCATGCTGCACAGGCCAATGAACAAGGGCAGCATGCCTACGGTGAGGTACAGGAGCCCACCCAGGAAAGATGCCCCTGCAGCCGTCCGGCTGTTCCGGGCCGCCATTACGCGCTGGAAGACATCCTGCTGCGGAATGGAACCCAGACCGATCGTGATCCAGGCTGCCAGGTAGTGTATGCTGTCGTGCCAATTGGGCTCGGGAAAGAAGCGGAAAAAATCCGGCGGGGTAGCTTCGCGCAGCGGTTCCCATCCGCCGGTTTTCCCCCAGAGCTGGACGGCCAGGATCGCCAGGCCCAGTACAATGAGGATGGTCTGCACAAAATCCGTAACGGATACGGCCCACATGCCGCCTATGTAGGTGTAAAATACGACCACCCCGGCACACAGCAGAACGCCCCAGAAAAAAGGAACGCCCGCCACGGCCTGCAGCACAACGGCCATGGCCACCAACTGGGCGGCGATCCATCCGAAATAGGAAGGTACCATGAAAAGCGCCGAAATGAGTTCGGTACGCCGGTCGAAGCGAATACGGAAAAAGTCGTTGAAGGTGAGCAGGTTGAGCCGGTACAGGGGACGGGCATAGAAAGCGCCCACGAGCAGCAGGCACAGTGCCGCTCCGAAGGGGTCTTCGATCACACCCAGCAAGCCGTGCGTCACAAACTCTGAAGAAGCCCCGAGAATGGTCTCCGAACCGAACCAGGTGGCGAAAAGAGCCGAACCGGCCACTAGCAGGGGCAACTGCCGCCCGGCCATCACGAAATCCGTGGTGTTCTTCACCCGGCGGGAAGCCCACCAGCCAATGGCCAGGTTGATGCACAGATAGAGCAGAAGGAAGGCAAGTAGCATGGTCGAAAGCTACGACTTCCAGGCGTTCGAACCAGCCCGAATCCGCAGGTAGGCCTTGCACTGGAAAAGCAGAGGTATTTCTTTTAAAAGCCGCTCGCTCACCTTGCATGAGCTCGAAATAATATTTGTTTTAAAACCGCTATCCCACATTGCGTTTTGTCAGCTTTCCGCAAAAGCGGGTCTGCCAAAAGTCATTGGTGCGCAAGAAAATCGGACAGGTTGCACCCCTTTGACGTTTTGTTGAACCCTATTTACAGATCAGTGACATTGAGGCAAAGCACCCCAATTATTTTTGTCAGCGTCTGTAATTACTATGCTTCAGCCATACAAAATACTCACGGTCACCCACAAGCGCGTCAACCTCAAGCGTATTGGCGATTACGTGGTGAAAAGCGACTTTGTTCAAGATCGTTTGAACGAATTGAAAGATCAGTTCGGCTTTTCGGAATTGCTGTATGTAGCCACCTGCAACCGGGTGCTCTACCTGTTCACCTCCGATGTGCCGATCGAGGAAGGATTTATGCTGCAATTCTTCCAGGCGGTCAATCCTCAGCTTCCGGTCACCACGGCAGAAGAATTGACGGAGATCGTTCAGGCCTACGAGGGGCGCGATGCGCTGGCACACCTCTTCGAGGTAGCTGCCTCCATGGATTCGCTGGTCATCGGCGAGCGGCAGATCCTGCGCCAGCTGCGGGAAAGCTTCGAGCAATCTGAGCAATGGGGCTTGACGGGCAATTTTCTTCGCCTGGCCGTGAATCAGGCCGTTCGGGCGGCCAAGGATGTGTATGCCAAGACGCGTATCGGCGACAAGCCCGTATCGGTCGTGTCCCTGGCCATTCAGAAAATGCTGAAGCACCACCTGCCCAAAGACGCCCGCATCCTGCTCATCGGAGCCGGACAGACCAACACCCTGGCTGCCAAGTTCTTGGTCAAGCACCACGTCGAGCAGGTCACGGTCTTCAACCGCAGTCTGCCGCGCGCCCGGCAGCTGGCCCGGTTGGTGAACGGACGAGCCTTCACCCTCGACGAATTGAAAACCTATTCCGAAGGCTTCGATGCTATGATCGTATGTACGGGAGCCAAGGAGCCGCTCATCACACCGCAGTTGTACCGCACGCTGCTGGCCGGTGAAACCGATCCCAAGATCGTTGTCGATCTCGCCATCCCGCACAATGTGGCCCATGAGCTTACAGAACTGCCCGAGGTAGAGTACATTGAGATTGAAGGCTTGCGCCACCTGGCTAAAGAAAATCTCGCCTTCCGCGAACAGGAGGTACAGCGGGCCCGCCACAACCTGCAGGCTTTCCTGGACGAATTCCCCTCTTTGCTGCAGCAGCGCAAGATCGAACTGGCCATGCGGCAGGTGCCACAGGAGATCAAAGCCGTGCGCGCACACACGCTCAACGAGGTCTTCCGCAAGGAGGTGGAAACCCTGGATGAGAATACGCGCGAATTGGTAGATCGCATGCTCGCCTATATGGAGAAAAAATGCATCGGCATTCCCATGCGAGCGGCCCGCGAAGCGGTGCTGGATCGCTAGAATCCCCATCCGGCCCGAACTTTTTGCCGCCTTCTTTTCGTTTTGCTTTTGCGGAGAGCTACTTCGGTGCACTTCTTCGTCTAAAGAAAAAACAGGCTATGCGTTTTCTCTTTCTTCTGATTTTGTCCGGCTGGGCCGTGTCGGGGCATGCCCAATTTGACGGCTATACGAAAATTGACGGCCGGTATCTGCCCTACACCATCAGCGACTGCGGCGACACGCTGCTGATCGCCAACCTGGACGACGTGACCTATACCGAGCCGCGCATGTTCGACAATGAGGCCGACCGCCGCCTTTACCGCAGATACAAGCGCTATGCCCTGAAAGTATACCCCTACGCGCTGGAAGCCATTCAACTGTACAAAGAGCTGGATGTAGCTACGCAGGATTACGCCCCCCGCCACCGCCAGAAGTACACCAATGCCCTGCACCGGGAATTGAAGGACGACTTCACCGACAAACTCAAAAAACTGACCAAGACGCAGGGGATGATCCTCATCAAGATGATCGAGCGAGAGCTGGACACGGCAATTTATTACGTCATCAAGGATCTCAAGAGCGGATTCACGGCCACCTACTGGAGTACACTGGCTTCCTTTTACGGCCACAAGCTGCGCGACGGCTATGTGGTAGGCGAAGACCCCATCCTGGACATGGTGCTCGACGACCTGGACGTTTCCTACCAGGTTCCGGAAACCTTTGTGAGCCACTTCGAGGAAGGCGAGCCCTTCCGCGTGAAGAAAAAGTGGAAGCGCAAGAAGAAACGCAACAAGGTCAGGCGACTGGTGAATGAATTTCTGGGTGGGGCCGAGGAAGAGATCGAAGAAGAATTTGACGGGGAATTCATTGAAGAACCCGATTAATAGCCGCTCATTGCCCTATCTTGGAGAAAAGCATTGTCCTTCATGGCGCTTTCTCCGGCTCACCTCCGCGAACTTCAGAAAAACCTCCGCGGCCGCCTGCATGTCGACGACCTTCACCGGCGCATCTACGCCACCGATGCCTCGGTGTACCGCGAGTTGCCGCTGGGGGTAGCTTATCCGAAAGACGAAGCCGACTTACAGACCCTGGTAAGATTTGCCGACTCGTATGGCATCCCACTCATCCCCCGGGCCGGCGGCACCTCCTTGGCCGGCCAGTGCGTGGGTGCCGGTCTGGTCGTGGACACCTCCCGCCACCTCAACCGCATCCTGGACCTGGATGTCGAAAATCGGCTCGTTCGCCTGCAGCCGGGCGTGATCCGCGACGAGCTCAACCGCTTTTTGCGTCCTCACGGTCTTTTCTTCGGGCCGAACACCTCCACGGCCAACCGCGCCATGATCGGCGGCATGGTGGGCAACAACTCCTGTGGCAGCACCTCCATTGTGTACGGCAGCACCCGCGAGCACACCCGCGCATTGCGCTGCGTGCTCAGCGACGGCAGTCCGGCCGCCTTCGGTCCGCTGGATTCGGTGGAGGTGGTCAAAAAAACGCACGGCCAGGGCCTGGAAGCGGCGCTGTACCGCCAGTTGTTGGGCGAGCTGGGCCAGCCGGCCGTACAACAGCGCATCCGCGATACCTTTCCCCGGCCCGAAGTAAGCCGCCGCAATACCGGCTATGCCGTGGATCAACTGCTGCCGCTGCAGCCCTTCAGGCCGGACGGCCCGCCCTTCAACTTCTGCAAACTGCTCTGCGGTTCGGAAGGCACCCTGGCCCTCACCAGCGAGATCGCCCTGGAGCTGGACCCCCTGCCCGAACCGGAGTTGGTGCTGCTGTGCGCCCATTTCGAAAGCGTGCACGCAGCCCTGGAGGCCACCCTGCTGGCCATGGAGCAGCAGCCCAGCGCCTGCGAGCTGATGGACCGGATCGTGCTCGACTGCACGCGGGACAATCTGCTGTACCAGCGCCATCGCTTTTTCCTGGAGGGGGAGCCCGCGGCCGTGCTGATGGTAGAATTCCGAGGGGCGACAGCCGAAGAGGCCCGGAACAAGGCCCAAAACTGTGCCCGGCGCCTGCGCACCGCCGGGCTGGGCTATGCCTACCCCCTCGTTGGCCGGAAGAAGGCCGGGCGGGTCTGGGACCTGCGCAAGGCCGGCCTGGGCCTGCTGGCCAATGTGCCCGGCGACGCCAAGCCCGTGGCCTGCATCGAGGATACAGCCGTAGCGCTCGAGGACCTGCCGGCCTACATCCGCGAATTTGAGCAGCTGATGGACCACTACGGTCAGCAGGCCGTGTACTACGCCCATGCCGGGGCCGGCGAGCTGCACCTGCGCCCCATGCTCAATCTGAAGGCCAGGCGCGACCGGCAGCTCTTTTACGAGATCACCCGCTCGGTGGCCGGGCTGGTGAGGAAATACCGCGGCTCCCTCTCCGGAGAGCACGGCGACGGGCGGGTGCGGGCGGAGTTCATTCCCCTGATGCTGGGCCGGGCAAACTACGAACTGCTGCGCCGCATCAAGGCCGCCTGGGATCCCAAAAGCATCCTCAATCCCGGCAAGATCGTGGATCCCGCACCCATGCAGGAGCACCTGCGCTACGAGGAGGATCAGCCCACGCCCCGGTTTGACACGATACTGGACTTTTCCGATACGGGCGGTATCCTGCGCCTGGCCGAAAAGTGCAACGGCTCGGGCGACTGCCGCAAGCTGCATACGGCCGGCGGCACCATGTGCCCCAGCTACCACGCCACCCGCAACGAAAAAGACACCACCCGAGCCCGCGCCAACGCCCTGCGCGAATACCTCACCCAAAACGAGCCGCCCAATCCCTTCGACCAGGAGGAACTCAGGGAGGTGCTCGACCTCTGCCTGAGCTGTAAGGGCTGCACGGCCGAATGTCCCTCCAATGTGGACATGACCGCCCTGAAAGCGGAGTTTACCTATCAATACCAAAGAACGCATGGGGTACCCCTGCGCCACCGGCTGTTTGCCTCCATCGGGGAGGTAAACCGCCGGGCTGCCCGCTATCCCGGGCTCAGCAACTTCTTCCTGAGCGGCCTGCCAGGCGCTGTGGGCAAGGCCGTACTGGGCGTGGCCCAAAAGCGATCCCTGCCCCGGGTGCACGAGCCTCTGATGCGCTGGTGGGAAATTCGGCGGGATGAACTCCGGCCGGCCGCCCCGGCCAAGGGCCGCGTACTATTGTATGTGGACGAGTTCACCAACTACAACGACGGCCGGGTTGGCCGGGCAGCTGTACGGCTGCTGCACTCCCTGGGCTATGCGGTGGAGTTGCACGCGCCGGCCTCCAGCGGGCGGGCGCATTTGTCCAAGGGCCTCCTGGAAGAAGCCCGCACCGCAGCAGAGGCCAATGTGCGGCATTTTCATCCCCTGGCAAAGGAAGACAGCCCGGTGGTGGGTCTGGAGCCCTCGGCCATCCTGGGCTTTCGGGACGAATACCCGCGCCTGCTGCGGGGCGACCTGCAGCAGCAGGCCCGCGAACTCGCACCCCATACGCTCTTGCTGGAGGAATTCCTGGCCCGTGAGGCGCGGGCCGGCCGCATCGGGCCGCAGCACTTCACCGGCCGCCGCCGCACCGTGCTTCTGCACGGCCACTGCCATCAGAAGGCCCTGTCCGGTCTGGAGGATGCCGTATGGGCACTCAGCCTGCCGCCCAACTACCACGTGGAGGTCATTCCGGCCGGCTGCTGCGGCATGGCCGGCTCCTTCGGCTACGAAAAAGAGCACTACGCCCTCAGTATGCAGATCGGTGAACTGGTCCTCTTTCCGGCCGTTCGCCGGGCCGTGCCCGGCACCCTGCTGGCCGCCGCCGGCACCAGCTGCCGCCACCAGATCCGGGACGGCACCCGGCGCTCCGCCCTGCACCCGGCGGAGCTGTTGTGGCGGGCGAGGCGGAAGGGCTAGCCCCATTAACCCCTTTTTCCCTGCACCGACTTCACGCAAGGAGTTGCCTTTGCAAACAAAAAACTATCCCCACACCTCCTCCAGCGTATCCCGGAAGAGCTGATCGAGCCGGCCGGTGTCCGGCCGGGCGAGGCGGCCATAGGTTTTGACCAGGGCGTTGAAGTGGTCGAGCTGCTGCTCCACGAAGGTGTTGATAACGGGGATGCGGGGTTCGACATCCAGCTCCTCGCCCCGGCGCTTGCGGGCCAGCAGCTGCTCGATCGCCGCTTTCAGCTCGCCTGCCTCCGCCTGGCTGTTCAGCAGCGTCTCGAATGCCATGGGCGGCATGGTGCCGTTGCGCTCGATCCAGCGGCAGGCCAGTAACGGCCGCAATACGTAGAAGTACTTCTTGACCCGCACCTCTTCCGTGCGCAGGTACTGCCGGTAGTTGCCGCCGGCCATGTGCAGGTAGTGGTAGAGGCAGGATTTGGGGTTGAAGTAGCGCGCCATCAGCTGTCGCATCTGTTGGGCGGTCGAAAAGGGCTCGGCATACACGATGGGGCTGTGCAGCCACTCCAGCAGGGGCGGATTGGACTTGCGAAACAGCCGCAGGGCTTTGCGCAGCTCCCAGCCGGCCAGGTCGATCTTCCCGGGGCGCATGTCCTCCAGGTTGTCGCGCTTCTCGTAGATGGCCCGGGAACCATCCAACGGGTGCACGTACAGAAAGCGCACGTCCCAATCGCTGTCCGTAGAGGCGAAGCCCCAGGCGCGGCTGCCCGACTCAACAGCGTAGAGGATGTGAATGTCGTGTGCCTGCTCCAGGCGCGCCAATTCGCTCCGGATCGTTTCTTCTTGCATGACCGAAAAGCACGTTTTTCTTTAGGCTCTAAATTCTCCCTGCGCCGGGAAGGTTCCCCTCAGCCCGTTTCCTGCTCTTCCGTCATCTGCCGGAGCAACTGCTGGAATCGGGCTTCGTCCCGGATGCTGTCGAGGTTGCTGTCGTTCTCGTACCAGCCTTTCAGGGTCAGGCCGGCCCGGTAAGAGGCTTCCAGGCAGTTCAGGGCTTCCTCCTTCATGCCCAGCAAGGCGTAGATGCAGCCGGCGTTGTACAGCAGCATGGAGTCGCCGGGGTCGAGCGAGAGGGCCCGCTGCAGCAGGCGAAGGCTCTTTTCGCGCTGGTCCAGGAAAACCAGGGCATTCGCAGCCATGTACAGGGCCCGGGTATCGCCGGGATTGAACTCCAGGAAGCGCTCGGCTATGGCCGCCCCGCGTCGGCGCAGGGCGCGCGCCAGCTCGGTACTGCCCAGGTCGGCATAGGTCTGTGCGGCGAGCAGGATAGACTGATAGTCCTCCGGTTCCACGCGATTGGCCTGCTCGAACAGACGGGCCGCCTTGTCCAGTTTGCCCATGATGAAGCAGGTGCGGCCGTAGTGAAACCAGCCCAGGAAAAGGGTGGGGTCCCGTTCGATGGCGTAGAGAAAGGATTGCTCGGCCTGCTCGTACTGCAGCCGCAAGGACAACACGATACCCCGGGACACCCGGGCCTCCGCCAGGGTGGGATCCCGCTCGATGGATTTCCGGCTCATCTCATCTGCCCGGTCGATCACCTCGGGCGAGCGTTCGATGTGCTGGTATTGATACGAATAGCAATCGGCCATGCCGGCGTAGGCCAGGGCGTAGTCGGGGTCGGCTTCGATGGCACGCTCAAACATGCGCAGGGCCAGCTCGATGCCGCGGGTGCTGAACTGCGCATAGAAGCGGCGGCCCCGCAGATAGAAATCGTAGGCCTCGGCATTGTGGGTTTGGCGGTGCTGCAGGGAATCCAGCTGCTCGGGCTGGAGCTTGCAGTCCATCGATTCGGAGACTTGCCGGGTGATCTCCTCCTGGATGCGCAGCAGATCCTCCTCGGCACTGTCGTACTGGCCCGACCACAGGTTGAGCCCCGATTCGGCATCCACCAGCTCTACCGAGATGCGCATGTGCCCGTTGATGGCCCGGACCCGCCCCTCCAGCACGGAGTTGACGTGGAGTTTCCGGCCGATCTCCTGGGCGGGCAGGCCGCCTTTTTTTACGGCAAAGGCCGTAGAGCGGGAGACTACGCGCAAGCCTCGCACCTTGCCGAGGGCGATGATGAGCTCTTCGGCCATTCCGTCGCCGATGTACTCGTGCTCCTTTCGATTGCTCAGGTTGGTAAAGGGAATGACGGCCAGCCGTTTCTCATCGGGCTCGATGCGAGGTTGGGGAAACGCCTGCGGGACGCCGGATATATTCAGCTGGAACAACTCGACGGGATCGGCAAAGTCTTTCAGTACAAAAGCCCCCAGGGGCGACACTGCCGTACCCGGGAGCTTTTCTTCCTCGAGGCATTCCCGCGTGGCACTCGAAAGCAGGACCTGCCCGCCATGAGCGGCATTGCAGATGCGCGAAGCCCGGTGCACCTCAACGCCGGTAAACCCGCCGGCAGTAGCCAGGGCCAGCCCGGTGTGGATGCCCATGCGCACCTTCAGGCCCATTTCCGAAGCCCAGGGCTGAGTGTGAAAAGCCCGCTGAATCGATTCGGCCGCCGCGACGGCCTGGCTCGCCCGGTCGAACGTCATGAAAAAGCCGTCGCCGGCCGTGTCGATCTCCCGGCCCTCGTATCTGCGGATGGCATCGCGGATTACGGACCGGTGCCGCTCCAGCAGTTCCGGATAAGCATCGCGAAGCCGTTGCGCCAGGCGGGTGGAATGCTCGATATCGCTGAATACGAAAGTGGTGATGTGTTGTGCTGTCTTCATATACCCAGCAACTGTGAACCGCCCGGTCAGCAAACGGCTGGGGTTGGTTCGGGCTGAATTATTATCAAAAGCTACACAAAAAAAGCTTTTTCGGACAGCCACCCGTCCGGAAAGTGGGCCGAAAAGCGCTTTCTCAACCGGAAAGCCCTGAGGCGGCAGCGACCGGCGATCCGGCTTAAAGGTAATGGGATAGGCGGAAGCGCTGCGGTGCATTTCACTCCGAATTGAAAGCGCATTCTCGCCCCTTTGCTTTATACCATTTTAAATTGAAGATGGCGTATAAAGAAACTTGTCTATTTTTCGTCTAA
>JAJDFU010000342.1 GCA_020528935.1 Saprospiraceae bacterium
CATGCCCAGGCCCGCCCCCCGTCCGCACGCCCCCAGCATCACCAGGGGCCAGTTGAAATCCGGCCGCAGTAACACCAGGGCTACGATGCCGGCCACCGCTGCAAGCAGGATGCCCGTATAAATGCCGATGCTTTTCTTCTTGCCGTAGGTGACCACCAGATGGTTCTTGCCCGTGGTGGCATCCGAGGCCGCATCGGGAAATTCGTTGATGAGCAGGATGTTGGCCGTGAGCAGGCCGGCGGGCACACCCGCCAGAAAGATGAGCGGATCCAGCTGCTGGGTGAGCACCCAGCCCATACCCAGGGTCACCAATGGGCCAAAGGCCAGTGCAATGCCCAGCTCGCCCAGGCCGCGGCGGGCCACCAGCCGGAAGGGCGGAGCAGTGTAAAAATAGCCGATGGCCATGCCGGTCAGCCCAATGATCAGAGCCGGCCAGCCCGTGGCCCAGGTGAGATACAGACCGATGAGGGTGGCCGCGCCCAGCAGGACAAGCCCCAGGCGCTTGGTGCCTTCCAGTGTGATCAGCCCCAGCTCAATGGCCCGGCTGCCGCCGGAGTATTGCAGGAAGTATTCGTTGTTGGCTTCGTCGGTGCCGTCCTTCACATCAAAGTAGTCGTTCATCACATTGCTGCCCAGGTGGAGCAGCGCTACCCCCAGGGTAGCCAGTGCAAAGTGCAGCCAGGGGAAAGCTGCACCCTCCGGCAGCAGGTACACCGCACTGAAGGCCGCACCGATGAAGGCCGGCATGAGCACGGCCGAAAGAAAAGGCATGCGCGTGATGGCCAGGGCCTTGATCAGCTTGGTACTCCAGTGGATGGGCACCTCTACCGGCTCCTCGATGATCTCCGTGACGCCACAGTAACCGGTCTGTCCGTGCTCCTTGCCTTTGGCGAAGGTGGGCGTGATGCGGATGCGCGCGTTGAAAGGCGTGCCGTCCTTGCGCAGGAAGACCGTCTTGGTCACGTACTCGCCCTTGTCGGAAGCTTCCTTGAGCCATTTGGGCACATTCTGCAGAACGATCTCGCCGGGGGAGAAGACCGAGACCCGCTTTTTGCCGACAACCTCTTCGGAATCATAGCCGAATACAGACTCCGCACCCTTGCTGAAGGTCTGGATCACCCCCTCCATGTCACAGGTGATGGTGCTTTTCATTGGATCGAATTTTACGACAAACTTACAATAACTTTCAATTTTCTTTGAAAGAAGAACAATCCAAATGCGGATTGAGTTGCCGTAAAGGTTGACCGAGAGCAGCTACAACGGGAATCAGTTTCTGCCGCGCCCCGGATTGAGGCGGCTGCGAATCCAGCGGTCGCGTGCACGGCGCACCACCTCCCGCTTGAATTCCTTTTCGGCCATGGGAAAGAGCGCGATCTTGGCCGGACTGAGCACCTCCTGGAAGCGGGCGTAGTATTCCTTTTTCAGGTTGAGCAGATCCTGATCTTTCTGGAAGGTGGCCCGGATGTAGGCGTCGGCCTCGTCATCCGTCATTTGGCTTACCGGCTTGCCGGGCTTGTACTTGTCGTTGATCTTTTCCTGTTCGAGCTCATATTCGTTGACCAGGGCCCAAAACTGGCCGGACTCCTGAGCGGTCAGTCCCAGGCGATCGGTGATGTAGGCCACGCGCTGGGCTTCCAGGCGAGCCAGGGAGGGCAGGTTAAAGTCGTCTTCGGTGATCTGGGCTTGGAGCCCGAGGCCGGTCAGGAGCAGGATGCCCAGGCCGAGCCAGCGTGTTTTTGCGTTCATTGGTTTTGCGATTTAGAGCAGTTCCTCCAGTTCTTCCAGTTCGAGTTCTTCCAGGTACTCGTCCAGTTCATCGGCCGGCGGGGCTTGTGTTTCGCCGTCCGGAGCGTCCAGCGCGGCGAGTTCGGCCAGCAGAGCCAGGTCAAATTCTTCGGCATGCGCCTCGAGGTAAGCGGCGGCATCGCTTTCGCGGATCTCCACCGCGGTCGCGACGTAGCCTTCTGCCGGGCCGGATGCCGGCCGAAACAGCCACCAGCCGGCGATGAGCAGCACGGCCGCCGCCGCGGCTGCGGCCATCCAACCCAGGCGCCGGTGTACCGTGCGCAGGGGCGGGTGCACAGCCGCACCCGTCTTGGCGTCTTCTTCCCGGATGCGCCGAAGTACTTCGGCCTGCATCTGCTCGAAATACCCGTCCGGGACCTCCATGCCGTCGCCGTGCTCGCGCAGGCGATGGAGGAAGGGCGAAAGTTTCCGGAGTTCTTCTTGTGTTTTCTTTTTCATGCCTTATTCCCGTGTCATGAAGTGTTCGATTTTTTTCACTGCGTGGTGGTACGAAGCCTTGAGCGCCCCTTCGGAGGTGTCCAGCACCTCACTCATCTGCCGGTACGGCATCTCTTCGAAGTAGCGCAGCTGAAAGACCAGCCGTTGCTTTTCGGGCAGTTGCCCCAGGGCTTCCTGCAGCCTGATCTGCACCTCGTCGCCGTTGAAGTGCGGATCGGCGCGCAGGGTGGAAGCCAGGTCGTACGCCTCGTCGTCCAGGTTAGCAGCCGCCTTGCGCTTTTTTTTCTTCAGAAAGGTGAGCGCTTCATTGGTTCCGATGCGGTACAGCCAGGTGTACAGCCCCGATCGCCCTTCGAAGGAACCGATGTTGCGGTACACCTTGATGAAGCAGTTCTGCAACACGTCGTTGGCGTCTTCGTGCTCCACCACCATGCGCCGGATGTGCCAGTACAGCCGCTCCTGGTAAGCCTGCATCAGCAGGCGAAAGCCGCGCTCCACCGAATGGGGCTGGCGCAGCAGGGCCAGGATCTCATCGTCCGTACTTGTGGTGTTCGTCGGCTTGGACACAACGGGCGCTATTGGCGTCATAGGATCTTACATGCGTCTTTCCCCTCAGGGACTGTGTATGCTAAGACCCGGCAACGGATCGGGGGTTTAAACGGGCAGGCGAAAATTACAACAAACCGCGGTGCCGCAGGCGCAGCACCAGTGTGGCCAGCAGCAGGAGGACCACGGCAATGCCGGCCTGCAGCCAGGCTTCCTGCCGCTGACGGATGCGGCTTTCCACGTAGTAGGCGTTGGGCGCGCAGGGCGTGAGGCGTTGAAACTGCTGGATCCAGTTTTCGGGATCGCCATTGTCCAGGCTGGGCAACAACAGCGACCAGCTGAAGGTGGAGTCCGTGGGTTCCAGCTCATAACCGAGGCTGTCGATACCGGCCGACCAGTTGGAATACAGGCAGAGCGACTCTTTGCGTTTGTTAATCCCGAAGGACAGCCCGCCCACCACCTGATAGGCCTGCGGGTAGGCCTGCACAAACGCGGCCGAGTCTTCGCACACCACCAGGTAGTCTTTGGGGCCGATGGTGACCGGAGGAAAGTAAAAGGTGTGTTTCTTCAGGTCGGTGAGGAACCAGCCCTCCAGGTTGACCCGCTCCTCGGAATCGTTGTAGAGCTCTATCCAGTCGCCTCCGCGCTTGGCGGGATTGTTGGGTCCGATCTCGTTGATCATCAGTTTGCCGGCCAGGGGATGGGCGTAGGGTTTGAATACGGCCCGGAACCGGTAGGGCCCCTCCCGCAGATCGATGAACAGGCGGTGTTGCTCCTCGCTGCCGCGCAGCCCTTCCCAATGGGAAAAGCGATACCCGAAATTGGCCACGGCCTGCAGGCTAATGGGCACCGCCTCGTAGTAAATACCGCGGAAAGGCGACTCCCGCAGCTCCAGGTGTTGGTTGAGCAACACGTAGCCGCCGCGGCTGCTCTCCACAGTGACGGTGCGCTCGCGCCCCAGTTGGAAGTGTTCGCCCAGAAAGGTGCGCATGTAGTGGGGGCGCTGGCGGGCAAATTCCCGCATGCGGTCCAGGTGGCGCTCCCACCGCTCCGAAGACAAGCGCCAGCGCTGCCAGTGCCGGGGCAGCTCCGGCCGGAGCTGCTGCACGTGCGCCTCCAACTGGGCCAGTACGCGCCCGGGATCGAAGGAGGTGT
>JAJDFU010000666.1:0-4289 GCA_020528935.1 Saprospiraceae bacterium
GTGAACCACAACTGCCCCCAAGGCCAGGGCAATCCCGCTCGCTACGCCAAAAGACTGAATGCGAGCTTCAATGCTGAGGTCGGTAACAAAATCGGACCACGGCATGCCGAAGAGCCCCTCAATGACGGGCTCCATAAGCGCCTGATCCCAAAGCAACTCGCGAAAGGGCGCATCCCAGAACACATACACCCAGGCGTGGCCGAGAAACAACAAGCTCACTGCCCAGTTGAGGAGGGCCCGAAGGCCACGAAGCTCGCCGGGCTGAACCCTTTTGCGGAATAGACTTGGCATAATACAGTTCCTTGCCGGGCTATTGTGTAGTTTTAAGACCGAACTGGAAAAAAGTGCTATGGGGTTTATCTTGATTTACATCACACATGCCGGAGAACACCACGCGGACCGCATCGTCAAGCATCTGCTGAGCAAAAAGTTGATCGCCTGTGCCAACATCTTTCCCATAAGCAGCGCTTACTGGTGGAAAGGCGGTGTAGAACAGGAAGGCGAATGGGTCAGCCTCGTAAAAACGACCCGCGAGCTATGGGAAGAGGTCAAGCGGGAGGTCGAGCAGGAGCACCCCTACGACGTTCCCTGCATCATGAAACTGGAAGCTACGGCCAACGAAGCCTACGAAAACTGGATACGCCAGAGCGTTCGCAAACCGGCAACCTCTTCCACCTCTTCCTGACCGACCGGCCTAGGTGGAGCTGACTGCGCTCCCGTGCATGAGCCAGGCTTTCAGAAAATCGTCCAGATCGCCGGAAAGAACGGCTTCCGTCTGTGAGCTTTGGTATCCGGTTCGATGGTCTTTGACCCGCCGGTCGTCCAGCACATAGCTTCGGATCTGGGAGCCCCACTCGTTTTTCATTTTCTCGGCTTCCATCTTGTTCTTCTCTTCCATCTGCTTTTGGATCTCCAGCTCGTACAGCCGCGATTTGAGCATTTGCATCGCTTTGTCGCGGTTCATGTGCTGAGATCGCTCCTGCTGACACTCCACCACGATGCCGCTGGGCAGGTGCCGCAGGCGCACGGCCGATTCGGTCTTATTGACGTGTTGGCCGCCTGCACCGCTGGAGCGGAAAGTATCCCATTCGATATCGGCAGGATTTACCTCCACTTCGATCCGCTCATCCACCATCGGATGTACGAAAACAGAAGAGAACGAGGTCATGCGCTTGCCCTGCGCATTGAACGGACTGATGCGAACGAGGCGGTGTACGCCGTTCTCACCTTTGAGAAAACCGTAGGCGAAGTCGCCGTCAATCTCAATGGATACGCTTTTTACCCCGGCCACATCCCCGTCCTGGCGGTTGAGCTCCTGTACCTTGAAACCGTGGCGTTCTGCCCACATCGTATACATGCGCAGCAGCATAGCGCTCCAGTCGTTGCTCTCCGTGCCGCCCGCTCCGGAATTGATTTCCAAGATGGCACCCAGCTCGTCTTCGGGCTTGTTGAGGGTGGATTTGAACTCGAGCTCCTCCAGGGCCGCGAGGGCCTGCTGATAGGCTTCTTCCACTTCTTCCTCCGTGGTTTCACCAGCCTGGCGAAACTCCTCCAGGACCTCCAGGTCTTCTACTTTGGAGGCCACGCTCCGGAAGGTATCCACCCACTTTTTGTGGCTCTTGAGTTCTTTCATCACCCGCTCGGCGGCTTCCGGATCATTCCAGAAGTCCGGGTCGAGGGTGGTTTGTGTTTTATCTTCAATCTGGATGAGTCGCTCATCCACGTCAAAGATACCTCCTTATGGAGGCCATGCGGTCTTGCAAGCTTTTCAGCTGATCGCTTGTCATGGTTGTTTTTTTTAGTGCAGAAAAACACAGCCAGCCCTTACCTGACCGAGGAGGAGCTAACTGCGCTGGTTTTTTTCGGAATGCGTTACTGGTTGGTTCCACCCACATCTTCCAAAACAACGTGGAAGATGAGGTCGGAATTCGCGGGTATGGAACCGCGGCCCTGCGCGCCGTAACCGAGTTCGGCCGGAATGAAAAGAGTAGCCTCCGTTCCTTCCGGGAGCAGGGCAAGTCCTTCGTCCCATCCTCGTATCACCTGGCCTACTCCCAGCGGGAATTGAATGGGGCGACCGGCCTTGTAGGAGTTGTCGAACATTTCTCCGCTCGGCAATACGCCGTAGTAACTCACGGATACGGTCTGGCCGGGTCTGGGTTTGGGCCCGCTACCTTCCTCGTGGATCACGTATTCTAAACCACTTTCGGTGGATTGGAGTTCCCCGCCCAGGTTTCCGGCCTTGAATTTGGCCAGAATTTCGGTCACGGTGGCTTCTACTTCCGGAAGATCAGCCATGTAGGCCTGCTTTTCAGCTTCCAGCTCGGCATTGCTTTTGATGTCCACCAGTTTGATATCCATGTACAGGTTTTCGGACTGCTCGAAGCCGGGCGGCCTGCTGGGGAGGGTGTCCAGGGGAATGGTTATCGTCAGGGAGTCACCTTCGGACATGACGGGAACCACCTGTTCGACGGGATTGGCCTTGGCGAGCATGGCCGAATCCAGGGAGCGCACCTGAAAGAAGGGCTGCTGCCCCCGGTCCACGCTGCTCATCTGTATGGTGTCGTCGTTTCGCCAGTAGACGTTGAAGTACACCCAATCTCCCGTTTGTGCTTTGGGACCGTCGTTGCTGAGGTGAACCTCATAGGCGTAACCGCCGGGGGTCACTTGGGCTTCAGATGCCGAACTCCCGTCCTGCTGGCAGGCCAGCAAGCCGGCGATCAGGAGAAGTAGTATGCTTGTGCTTATTTGGAAATTCATGTGTATGCTAAATTGATTGGTTGAACAATGCAGTGTCGGTGAGTTGCTCTTTGTAGAGCGGTAAAACGCGTTTGAATTTTTTCACGGTAGCATCCAGCCCTTTGAACGATGCACCGCCGGCCGCATTTTTGTGTCCTCCGCCTTTAAAATACTTCTTGGCCAGGTCTTGTACAGAAAAATCGCCCTTGGAGCGCAGGGAAATCTTCACAATGGTCGGCTGCTCCGTTATAAAGGCCGCCAGGCGCACGTCTTTTAGCTTGAGCAGGTAGTTGACGATCCCCTCGGTATCGCCCCGCTGAATGTCAAAGTTCGCATAGTCGTCTTTGGTCAGCGTAATGAGACCGGTATGATATTCGTGCAAGATCTCCATCCGGTTGGCCAGGCAATGGCCGAGAAGGCGAAGGTTTTTTTCCTCCAGGCTGTTGAAGATGAGATCCTGCAGTTTGTAGTCGTCCACCCCCAGCTCCAGAAGCTCCCCGACGATGCGAAACAATCGCGGAGAAGTGCTGTACTTGAATGATCCGGTATCAGTGAGTATGCCGGTGAAAATGCATTCGGCAATGCCCCGGTCGATCCGTTTGCCATCCCCCAGCCGATGGATGAAGTCGAAGATCAACTCGGCCGTAGAACTGGCCATGGTATCGGAGAGAATGTACTGTGCAAAGGGCTCCGGAAAGAGGTGGTGATCGATCATGACAACGGTCACGCGATCCATGGGAATCAGCTCGCCCACCTTGTCGATGCGATCCAGGGAATTGAAGTCCAGGCAAAAGACGAGTTGGGCCTTGTTCATGAGCGCTTCGCTGCCCTCGGGATCCAGGTCGTAAATGACGATATCTTGAATGCCCGGCATCCAGGAAAGCATAGCCGGATATTCGGAAGGACTGATCACCGAAACGCTATGGCCAAGTTTGCGCAGGTAGTGCATCAGAGCTAAAGAAGAGCCAATCGCATCGCCGTCCGGATTGCGGTGGGTGGTGATCACAATCTCTTTTGGAAATTGTAGCAGACTCTTTAGCTCGTGGATGTTCTCCATAAAACAGGAAGCGAAGTTGTCAAAAAAAGCCAACTTAACCAAAAAGGGCGAGCTGCCTTCGGCGCATACCGGGGCTTTGGTTACTTTTGTGCGCACCATTCAACCTAAACCGACACCAAGACTATGGCTGGCAATCGCACATTTACCATGATCAAGCCGGACGCTGTACAGGCGGGGCATATCGGAGCGATCCTTCACCAGATCAACGAAGCGGGTTTTCGCATCGTGGCGATGAAGCTCACGCAACTCTCGGCCGAAAAGGCCGGCGCCTTTTACGAAGTACACAAAGCGCGCCCCTTTTATCAGGAGCTGGTGGATTTCATGAGCTCCGGGCCCATCGTAGCCGCCGTGCTGGAAAAAGAGAACGCCGTGGCGGACTTTCGAACCCTCCTCGGGCCCACGAACCCGCCGGAGACCGCCCCGGGCACCATTCCCCCCCAGTTTGCCCCCACAACAGGCGACAAGGCAGGGCCCGGCGCCCACCGCGCACAAA
>JAJDFU010000666.1:4299-10941 GCA_020528935.1 Saprospiraceae bacterium
GGCGCCCCCGGGAACCATGCGCGGCAAGTATGCAACCAGCATAGGGGAGAATGCAGTGCACGGCGCCGACAGCGACGAAAATGCAGCGCGGGAGGCCGGTTTTCACTTTGCAGAAACCGAAATGTTCGATTACTGACGGCACCGGTGCACGGATCGCCCTCCCGTGCGCCGATCAGGCAATTTCGATCAGGGTAACGCCATCTCCACCCCGCTCGGGGCTGGGATGCCACACCTCCATGTTCAGATCGTATTCCCGGAGTTTTTGGTGTACCGCCTTGCGAAGCACACCGGTACCTTTTCCGTGAATTACCTCCAGCTGGGTCGCATTGGCCAGGAGCGCCTGATCCACAAAGTCCTCCACCATCTGCAGGGCTTCTTCCACCCGCATACCCCGTATGTCGATCTTGGAGTTGAACGCCGCAGTTGACTTTACCATATCGGTCTGCACGCTGCGCTGTCCCTGGGTGTCCAGCGGGGCATTGGCGGGTTGCAGATCGCGCAGGGGCACCGTCATGCGCATCAGCCCCATCTGTACAATGGCTTTGTTTTTTTCCAGCGCTTCCACCACCCCGCTGGCACCACCACTTCGCATCTTTACGAAATCCCCCACTTCGATGGGCTTTTCCTGTTTCGACCTGGGGCGATACACCTCTTCGCGCAGCTGCGACACCTGTTCGGTGAGCTCCTTGCGATCCTTGCGCACGCGCGAGGCCAGGGCTTTGGCCTTCTCCAGGTTCTTTTCTTCTTTGATCTCGCGAATGAGGCGCTCCAGTTCCTTGTTGTCCCGGGCTGCAGATTGCAGTTGCTGCTCGCGGCTTTCCAGTTTTTGTCGCTTTCGCCGGTGCTCCAGCTCGCGATGCATGTGCTCGTAATTTTTGATGAGCTTATCCAGTTTCTCTTCCTGCCCCGTCAGCCGGTTTAGCCGCTCCTCCAACTCCTGCCGTTCGCGCTGCAGGTCTACCAGGAGTTCATCTACGGCCTGATCGCTCTTTCCCATCCGCTTTTTGGCGTAGCCCAGAATGTTTTCCTTCAGGCCGCTCTGGGTGGCAATCTCGAAAGCATAACTGCTGCCCGGCTTCCCGATCTTGAGCTGGTAGGTAGGCGACAGGGTGTCCTTGTCGAAGGCCATGGATCCGTTCACCAGCCCTTTGGTCTTGAAGGCAAAGATCTTGAGGTTGCTGTAGTGGGTGGTGACGATGCCGTAGATCTTTCGGCGGTTGAGCTGGTGCAGTATAGCCTCGGCAATAGCACCCCCCATCTGAGGATCCGTACCGGAGCCGAACTCATCGATGACCACCAGGGTATGGGCATCCGCAGCTTCCAGAAACCGGCGCATATTCTGAAGCCTGGAGCTGTAGGTACTCAGGTCCTGCTCGATAGATTGCTGATCGCCAATGTCCGCAAACAGCTTTTGGAAAAGCCCGAATTCCGACTCTTCCCGGGCGGGAACCAGCAAGCCGGCCTGCAGCATGAGCTGCATAAGGCCCACCCCCTTCATCGTTATGGACTTCCCCCCGGCGTTGGGGCCGCTCAGAACCAGAATGCGGTTGGCCCCAAAAAGCTGCAAATCAAAAGAAATGGTCGGCTTTTCCCGCTCTTTGTTGTGCAGGTACAACAGCGGGTGGTAGCCCTCCGCGATGCCGAGGTGGGGCTTGTCCAGCACCGTGGGCTTTTTGGCGTCCATGCGCCTGGCCAGGGCAGCCTTGGCCTGAATAACGTCAAAGCGAACGAGCAACTCCTGATAGGCCCGGATCTGTGGAACGCAAGGGCGCAGAGTGGCGCACAAGGCTTTGAGGATGCGATAGATCTCGCGCTTCTCCTCCGATTGCAGATCGAAGATATCGTTGTTGATGTCTATCACCCCTTCCGGCTCAATAAAGGCCGTTTTTCCGGTGGCGGACTCGTCGTGGATGATCCCGCGGATCTTCCGCTTGTGTTCCGAGGGCACACTCAGCACCCGCCTGCCGTTGCGGAAACTCTCCACATTGTCGGTCAGCCAGCCCTGTTTGCGATAGGTGTTCACCAGCTGGCGAAAGCGCCGGTCCAGCTCCTTTTGTTTGGCCAGAATGCTTTTGCTGATGCGCAGCAGCTCGGGAGAAGCATCCGGCCGTATTTCACCCTCTTCATCCAGCACCTCGTCGATCGCCTCCGCAAGCGCAGGATCAACGGGCACCGGACGGATCAGCTCGTACAATTGGGGGTAGGCCTCCTGCCGCTCCGGGCTGAAAAAATCGATCAGCGCAGCGGTGAGCCGCAGGCTCAAATGGATGCGCTGCAGGGCCTCCACCGAAAGGACGTAGTCGGGAACCTCCAGGTAGCGAAGTTCCTCCGCCAGGTTGTCATAAGCGGCGATCGGCAGCTTCTCGCCTTCATCCAAAGCCAGTACGTACTCTTCCACCTCACCGAGCCGGGTGCGGATCCACTGCACGTCCGTCTGCGGAGCGAGCTCCAGCACAGCCGCTTTTCCCAGTTCGCCGTAACAGTGCTTGGTCAGCAGCTGGAGGATCTTGTCGAATTCCAGTTTTTGAAAAAGGTCTTGCGGAATAAGTGTCATGTCGGTTTGGCGTCCTTCCATTCAAAATATGCTTATTGAAACAAAACCACCGGGCGAGAGTTCCAACGTTTTATTCCCTGCCCGCCGTCTATGGATGCCCAAACGCGATGGTGCGCTATTCATTCCAGGCCGTTTTCTTTTCTGCTTCCGGGCTTTCCTGTTGATCAGCGCCTGCCAGAAGGAAAAGCTTGAGCCGCATCTCCCCGACGCCGGAGAGCAAATCCGCTTTGACCGGCCCGAGGTGGGCCAGCGGTCGCGCTACATCCCGTTGGAGGGGGAAAATATTTTGCCCCACAGGCAACAGACCAGTGGAGGTATCTGCCCGATACACTGATCGTGGAGATCGTCTCGCAAGAAGGCCCGGGATTTTTGCTCAAAGAGCGGCTTAGCGCGGGCTCTTTTTCCGCACTGCCTAGGTGCCGACCCCGGATACGGTGCATTCGTTTTATCCTCGAAACCCCTGGCAAATACCCGGTTTTAGGGATAAACAAATTAGGTCTTTTAATCCTAGAACCGGTATTACAGGCAAATTGAAGGGGATTCGGTCCATTTTTTTACTGCAAATACCCCTTTCCCCCTCAGCCACTTCTTTTTGTCGGGGCTGCAAAGCCGGAAACTTCCCCTGGCGTTCTTTTCCGGCTGAAAAACGACCCTCCGCTACTGCGAATGTTGCCGGCAAGCCTGCACCCAAGTGTCGGACATCCTGGGGCGCACCTGCGATCACCTCCATGTGATCGCGGACAACGAGGCCATGCAATACGACGGGCCGGGCTTCACCTATGCCTGTCATCCGGTGGGCGGCATGGCGCGCTATTACCAGGCGAGCTGGTTCCGGTGGGGCGGAGCTGGGGACCGCCTGCCGGATTAGACGCCCGGCATTCCGGCCAGAGTCCTACCTTTGGGAAAAAACGAAGCGGCTGTGGCGGGAAACTCGTTTGGGCAAAGCTTTCGGATCACGACCTTCGGAGAGTCGCACGGCAAGGCCATAGGGGTTGTTATCGACGGTTGTCCGGCCGGTTTGGATGTGGATGTCGAATTCATCCAGCGAGAACTGGACCGGCGGCGGCCAGGGCAGTCGGCCATTGTCACCCAGCGTAAGGAAAGCGACGAAGTGCAGATCCTTTCGGGCCTTTTTGAGGGCTGCACCACCGGCACGCCCATCGCCATGGTCATTCACAATGCCGACGCCCGGTCCAGGGACTACAGCCACATTGCCACGGCCTTTCGCCCCTCCCATGCCGATTATACCTATCACGCCAAGTACGGCCGGCGGGATTATCGGGGCGGCGGGCGCTCCTCGGCCCGGGAAACCGCCGCACGGGTAGCAGCGGCCGCCGTTGCCAAACAGCTGTTGCTACGGGAGGGCGTACGCGTTTCGGCCTATGTAAGCCAGGTCGGCCCCGTAGTGCTGAACACCTCCTACCACGAGCTCGACCTCTCCCAGGCGGAGCGCAACCCCGTGCGCTGTCCGCATGCCGAAACGGCGGCGGAAATGGAAAGGCTCATTCGGCAGGTGCGCAAGGAGGGCGACACTATAGGCGGCGTAGTGAGCGGGCTGGTTCAGGGATGCCCGCCCGGGCTGGGCGAACCGGTATTTGACAAGCTGCAGGCCGACCTGGCCAAGGCCGTAATGAGCATCAACGCCTGCAAGGGCTTTGCCTATGGGTCCGGTTTTGAGGGCGCGTTCCTGCGAGGCTCACAACACAACGACCCCTTCTTTCGCGACGGTGAGGCCGTGCGCACGCGTACCAACCATTCCGGCGGCATTCAGGGCGGCATCAGCAACGGCATGGATATCTATTTTCGGGCAGCCTTCAAGCCGGTAGCGACCATCGTGCCCGATCAGGAATCCCTCAACGAGGCCGGAGAGACCATCGTGGTCAAGGGAAAGGGCCGCCACGATCCCTGCGTACTGCCCCGGGCCGTGCCTATTGTGGAAGCCATGACCGCCCTGGTCCTGGCCGATCACTGGCTTCGCCACCGCTTGTCGAAGGTCTGAATTCAATCGGACAAGCCCCTGGCATCGCGCCGGAAGCTGCGCAGGAAGTCGCCGAAATTGTTGAACTCCTTGCGGAAGCTCAGTCCGGTGCCGACCTGCAGGCGCCGGCCACCGCCGATATCGGGCTGCAAGCGCTGATACACCTTGAGCTTGAGGCTGCGATCGCGGTTGAGCACGTACTCAATGATGACGTCGTTGCCTACGAACGCCCCACTGGCCCCCGGAGTAGTAGATACGTTGCCGCCTACCCCCACATTGCTGCCCAGGGTTACCGACAGGCGGTCATCAAAGAAGTCCTGGCGAAGGCGGACCTGAAATTCGTTGCCGGTCACCAGCGACTGGCCGTCTCCCAGGCTGGTGTTCTGAAACTGGCTGTAGGCGATGTCCAGATCAATGCCGGACAGCACGCGCCCGTCGCGGATGAATTCGGAAAACAGATCGGTGAGCAGCAGCGAGAGCTGATTAGAGACAAATTCGCTCATGGTGTGGAAAAGAATACCCGAACCTTGAAGGGTAGCATCGGCCGGAAGAAACTGCCCGGCCACGATAAGTCCGAACACCTGCCGGTTGAGTTCATTCTGATCTTGCCGCAATACCCGCATCTTGCTTTCGCAGTAGGTCAACAGCTCGCCCCGCAAGTCCGGAAAGCGGATGTCGAAATCAATAGCGGGCTGCAGCAACTGACCCCGCAGATGCATGAGCAGATTGATTCGCGTGGGCTGGCTGGCCTCGCTCTGGATCTCGGAGCTGGCCACCGAGATGTATTCCTGAATAAAGTTTGAGACGGAAGTGCTGATGTTGCTGTATTGGGCCTCTACATTGAGCTGGGCTTCAAAAGGATCGCCCGACCAGATAATGGTCCCTCCCTGTTTGATCTCGAACTTCTTATTGACCACATTGTAGAGCGTAAACAAATACTCGCCGCGGGCAATGGTATAATCGCCGAACATGGTAAAAAGCCCGTCGCGGGTCAATCCGATCTGCAGGTTTCCCCGCCCCTGCCCTTTGAGGATATCGCCGGCCTGCTCGTCGAAGACGATCTCCACGATGGCCTCGTCGGTAACGGTGAGATCAAAATCGAGGTTCAGCCCTTTAATATCGGTATTGATCCGTTGCTTAGCCTGCCGGGCTTCTTCCCGTTTATTGACAAACTTGATGAAGTCTATACCGGATTCCTCCGTAGAGTTGTCCACAGGTATCACGAAACGGGTACTGTCGCCCACCGTGGCATTGATGTAAATATTGGTCTGCTTGAACGAGCCGGAAAAGCGCACCAGTCCGGTACCCAGAGCATGGCCGTAGAAGGGGTTCTCGCCTTCGTCCTTGGTATTCAGGCCCAAAAAGCGATTGGCGTCCAGACTGGCCGCCAGCGCAAAGTTTTTCAGTCGGTCGTGGCTGATGCCGCCCGAGATAACCGCCGTATGCCCGTAGCGATCGTACAGCACCGTACCCGTGGCATCGAACAGGCGGTTGTCGATCGCCACCTGCGCCTTGGGAATCCGGTAGCGGGTCTGCAGGTAGTCGATCATGAACTCCACTTCGTTCAGCTCGAGTTGGCCGCCGATATTCGGCTTTTGGGGGTTTCCGTGTATGCGCACCTCTCCGTCAACGGTCCCGTAGGTATAAGTGAGGAGTTCGCGAATAAACTGGGCGGGCACGCTCACAGGCAGGTTGGCCAGCGAAACGGTGTAGTCGAAATGCGATTTTTCGGGCGACCCCGCCGCCTCGTCTGCAGCCGCTCCCAGGTTGAAGTAGCCCTTCGCTTCAATGACCTGCTCGCCATTGGCGATGCGCAGTTCGGAATCCAGTCGCCCGCGCAGGGCATCGGCCCGGCTGCTGAGGACGAACCGGCCTACCTCTTCGTCGTTCACAGAAAATTGAGGAGAAGACATCAGCAGGGAGAAGCCGCTGAGCTCGGTCAGGTTTTTCAGGGAGGCCGACAGATCGAATTGGCCGCCAAGGGTGATATTGGGGCTCGTCCAGAATTCCTCGACCCCGGAAAAGGGCACGTGCAGCAGATCGAACCGCAAACCCTTTCGGCCCACCGATTCCAACTTCAACTCCTGCGTTCCGTTGGACAGCGTGAAGT
>JAJDFU010000218.1 GCA_020528935.1 Saprospiraceae bacterium
TGGTTTCGAAGCGGGAGTCCGGGTGTCACTGAAAATTTACAGGGCGGCCTGCCACTTCGAAAGAGAACCCCGAATCGTCTGAAATGACGACCGGACGCACATTGAGGTTGTGGGGAGCTACGGGCGTGATCACGAAGTTGCCGCTGTTTGGGAAAATGATCGGTCCGCCGCAACTGAGCGAATAGCCCGTGGAGCCGGTGGGCGTGGCCACGATGATGCCGTCGGCCCAGTAGGAGTTGAGGTAAGAACCGTTGATAAAGGTGTGTATCGTGATCATGGAAGAGGTATCCCTCTTCAGGAGGGTGAAGTCGTTGAGCGCAAAATTGACCTCGCCGAAGAGGGGGAGATTGGATTCCAGGTACAGCATTTCGCGCTCCTCGATATTGAACTGGCCTTTTTTTATCATACACACCGCTTCGGCCAGGCGCCGCTTCTCTATGCTGGCCAGGAATCCAAGCCGACCGAGATTGATCCCCATAATGGGCACCTGCGCATCCCGCAGGAAGGTCGCCGCCTCCAGGATGGTCCCGTCGCCACCGAGGGTGATAAAAAAGTCGAATTTTTTCACGCTGAAATCGAGGTAGCCTTCAAATACGCCTACTTCCTGTTTCAGTTCAATGTGCTGCCGCAATTGTTCCAGGTAAGGCGCGTACACATAGGCCATGATTCCCTCCTGGTGGAGAAGATCGAAGAGCTCCTGAATTATGGGAATATCACCTTCTTTGAAGAGTATACTGAAGACCACTACCTGCATGGAGGGGCTGAGTTGTGCATCGGCCTTGGCGGCCGATGGGCGAGATCAGGATTCAGATGTTTGCGTTGAAATGTAAAAATAATCCTTTTTCCCGCAAGTGGTTGATGCTGTATTCCAGGCGGAACACTTTGTCGAAGAAGAAGATGAAATCCAGCCCCAGGCCGCCCCCCATGAGCAGGCGCCGGTTGAAGGGATTGTTTCCGTTGCCGTAGGGGTCATTGACCGCTCCGGTATCAAAGCTTCCGGAAAATACCATGCGAATGGGCATGTTGCGAAACTCCTTGATCGGCATGAACTTGCCGAAGTTGATCCGGAAGTCGAACAGGTGGTAGCGCATACTGCTCTTGAGGTACAGCATATCGAGACCATCCACGACATAGTACTCGTAGCCGCGGAGCTGATGGCCGCCGTAGCCCATCGCCCGGTTTTCGTTGAAGGGTTGTTCCCGGCGAATGAGGGACAGCTTGCCGCCGACCTGCAGGGCCAGGCTCCAACGCTTGCCAAAGGGCATGTACTGATCGTAGCGCCCGTCCAGGGTGAAGCCGTTGACATGGCCGTAAATTCCCAGGCCTGTTTTGACCACATTCAGCCGCAGGGCATTGCCCTTCCAGGGATACGGGCGAACGTCGCGATCGTCGTAGAAGAAGGTATAGGCCAGGCGAAAGTAACGCTGTTGGGAGCGCCCGTTGAGGAAGAAGTCGGGATTGAGCTCCTGGCTCACCAGGCGATCCACCTGATTGTACTTGTAGCCCAGCGAGAATATGTGCCGGCTGCGCAGCGCCGGCCGGAAGGTCAGCCCCCCGTTGATGGACAAACGCTGGAACAAAAAGCGATCATCGTCGCGAATGAACTGTTGTTCGTTGCCTTCGCTGGAGTAGTTGACCTCCCGATACTGGGAGAATAGGGCCCCGACGAATATCCCCAGGGTCTGTGCGCGATTGACATAGGGAAAGTTGTACTCCAGGCCATAGCTTCGGGTGTATCCGTATTTCAGGTAGGTCTTGAGCCGGTCGCGATTGCCGGTGAGGTTGAGGTGTGCGAATTCCATGCCGAAGTTGAGACGCTGCAGCGACCGGTTGTGCTGGACCCACCACACGTTGAAGTTGCGATCCACCAGTTCGAAAATGGGGAAGGGGTAGATGTACCACATTTCTTCCACCTCAATCACCACTACGGCCTGCTCGTAAGGCTCCTCCACCTCAATACGGGCCTCGTTGAACATGCCTGTATTCATCACGAACTGCCTGCTGCGCTCCAATACCGCAGGCAGCTCAGCGAGGGCAATGGTATCGCCTGTCGAAAAGGTGAGTTCGCGGAGTATGATGGCATCCTTGGTGTGCTTATTGCCCTTCAGCTCAATGCCTTGAATGTGTACGTATTCCCGCTCTGCCTGGGCCCACAGGGCAGTCAGGTCCAGCAACAGACCCAAGCAAAGTAAAGGGAATATGCGCATATCATCAGGGCAATAAAGGAAGCCTGCCATTTCAACGGGCAGAAACGGCTATAAATTAGCGAAATCCTTCCTTGTGCGCACGAAAAAACGGTGTTTGTTGCGCAATTTACACATTCAGATAACTCATGAGGGCATCGTAGCGATCGCGCAGGGTATCCACATAGGTCGTTTCCTGGAAGGTCGCTTTGATCTGGTAATCGTAGCGATCCAGGGTGGCGATAATGGTCTGAATGTTTTGCTTGTTGATCTTCAGGGTAACCTCAATGAGGTTGGTATCCGGGCGGGACGTCACAAACGCACTGAGCACGGTTGCATTTTCGGATTCTACAATGCGGGCGATCTCCGAAAGCATGTAGTCGCGCTTGCCCATTTCCAGCACGAGAATGGAGCCCGGTTCGATGAAGGGCATGGATTGCCCGAAATAGAAAAGCAGATCTTCCAGCGTAATCAGCCCCAGGTAGGTATTTTCTTCATCCACCACGGGAATGACGGTGAGGTGCAGTTCCACCAGCATGCGCATGACTTCGTACAGGTGATCCTGGGCGTGCACGTAAGGACGGGGCAGGGAAAGGCTGTACGAACCCACCGGCTCCACGGCATCGTGATCGAGAATATCGTCTTCTGAGAGCAGGCCCAGCAGCTCTTTGTTGTTGACAATGGGCAGATGGCGAACGAAAAAGTCGCTCATCATACCCAGCGCATCATCACCGGAATCCGAGGTACGAAGGGGAATGATGCTGTCCGAAACCAGTTGGTCAGCCGTCATGGCACTTCTTTTTTCCTTCCTAAATAACGAAACAAAGGGATCGGGCGTTGGTTGCTCGAGAGCCCTTCAGCGCGTTTTGCAAGCGTGCCGTCAATCCAGCAGTTTTTTCTTCTGCACGGCAAACTCCTCTTCTGTCAGCAGCCCTTTTTCCTTGAGTTCGCCCAGTTTTTTCAACTGCTCCAGCAGGTTTTCCTCATCGGGTGGAGGAGCCTCGAGCTGCTTGGCCAGGCGATAGCCGTTGTCCTTGAAGGACTCGAAACCGGGCTGAATGCGCAGGTAAGCCAAGGCGTCGTGATTTTGTATGCGGGCAAAATCGTCGAACCCCAGATCCACGGCGCGGTCCAGGTGGTGAAAGGCCTCCTCGGCCTTTTCATTGAGGGAATAGGCACAGGCCAGGTTGAAGTGGGTGGCGATATCGTCGGGCTCGATCTCGAGGGCTTTCTGAAATTCTGCAATGGCCCCGTCGTAGTCGTATTCGCGAAACAGCCGTATGCCGGCATTCTTGTGCGGGTTTTCGCGGCGCGGTTTCGGCCTGCGATGGTGCTCCACAGATCGGCGCTGAAAGTCGGGCCGCTCCTCCTCACCTTGCTTGCGGCGGCGGTACTCGTTTTGGCGCCGTTCGAAATCGGTGTCGTTGCGCACCGCCTTAAAGAACTCCCGGTTGTGCCGGATGTCGAAGGCGTCCTCGTCCATGGAGAAAAAAATGATCGCATCAATGACGCCCAGGATGACGGGCACCACAAAAGCGGATATGAATCCCAGAAAAATATAGAGAATGCCCAAGCCGGTCTGGCCCAGATAAAAGCGATGGGCACCGATTCCACCCCGAAACAGGGCCAGGATACCCGCCGTATCCTTATTTTTGAGCTCGGCTTGACAAAATCCTTCCATCAGCACAAAAATCACTGTTTGTCCACATGTTACACACATTTACCACCGAAAATTTTATACCCAAAGAGAACC
>JAJDFU010000068.1 GCA_020528935.1 Saprospiraceae bacterium
TGGGTTTGGGGGCGGGGTGGGTGGGTGTGCGCACCGTGGGGTTGATGTCGATGGGGGTGTGCTTTTGGGTGTGGGGAGCCTGGGAAAACTGGAGGTTGAAGGGGCCGTGAAAGTGGCACATGGGTCGCAGGGCGAGGATGGCCTCGTTGCGCATCTGCTGGTAGGCGCGGGCGCTGAGGGTCAGGGCCGGGGCCACGGTGATGGAGTCGCCGGTGTGAATGCCCATGGGGTCCAGGTTTTCCACCACACAGATGACCACCACGTTGTCGTTCTGATCGCGCAGCAATTCCAGCTCGAACTCCTTCCAGCCCAAAACGGCCTTTTCGACCAGCACCTCGTGCGTGGGCGACATGTTGAGGCCCCGCCGCAGGGCCGCATCAAAATCCTCGGCCCGGTGCACAAAACCACCGCCGGTGCCCCCCAGGGTGTAGGAGGGCCGGATCACCAGGGGGAAGCCGATCTTCTGCGCGGCCTCCTTGCCTTCCAGGAAGGAATTGGCAATGTAGGATGGCGCCACGCTGAGGCCCTGTTCGATCATGTGCTTCCGGAAAGCCTCCCGGTTCTCGGTCAGTTCGATGGCGTCGAGGTCCACGCCGATAAGACGCACGTCGTATTTATCCCAGACGCCCTGTTCGCCGGCCTCAATGGCGAGGTTGAGCGCCGTCTGTCCGCCCATGGTGGGCAGCACCGCATCGATCTGGCGTTCCTCCAGCACCTGGATGATGCTCTCCACGGTGAGGGGCAGCAGGTAGATGTGGTCGGCCGTGACCGGGTCGGTCATGATGGTGGCCGGATTGGAATTGATGAGGGTCACTTCGATGCCTTCCTCCCGGAGCGAACGGGAGGCCTGTGAACCGGAATAGTCAAACTCACAGGCTTGACCGATGATGATGGGGCCGCTCCCGATGATCAGGACGGAGGAAATGGAAGTATCTCTTGGCATGGGGAAGCTCGTTTCAAATTCGCGCAAAGATAAGGCGCGCGGGGAGAAAACCGGAATCGCGGAGGGCGCTTCTCTCTCAGGGCTGCACCTCTACTTCCAGAACGTCGGAAAAATACTCCATGGTGATCTGGGCCGTAATGCGTTCTTCATCCCGGGCAGTCACTTTTTTCTTGACCAGGTAAAGCTGGTGGGGCCCCATCGCAAAATCGGCGACCTGTTTGCCCTGAAATACGTGCCGATCGCTTTTGGAAGGGCCTTTCAGAATGATGGTGGAGGCCTTGTTGTTGGGATCGGCAAAGCGCAGAACGAGGCTTTCGTCTTCGGTAAGCCGGGAGCCTTCTGCCAAGAGGGTAAATCCACTTTGCCTGGAAATGCCGCCGGGGATGGAAAAGTTGCCCAGGGGGCTCATGGAGCAGTTCAGATTCACGGGATCTTTTTCGGGGTCGGGTTTGAAGGAAAAGCGGGCCTTTTCGGGATAGGCCAGCAATTGTTCGTACTGGTAGCGCGTAAGTTTGTCGGAGAGTCTTCGCGCATTCATATTGCTGCCCTGAAAGGCCACCCCGCCCTCGAATGCATGGGGCTGGGCGGTGGCTATGGAGTCGCCTTTCAGAAAGGTGGCCTCGGCCCGGAGAAGGCGCTCCGGTGCGAGATAGCGCACGTAAAATTCACCGAAAAGACGCGGCTGGGGATCGCTCGAGTTGGTCTGGCAGGCAATCAGAACGGTCAAGACAAAGAGCAGAAGACGGATTGTTCGCGGCATAGTCTGCTGGGATTTTCCGCTAAAAATAGCTATTCCTTCAGCTCATGGCCGGGCCGGCACCAAAAAAGCAATTTGTCAGTCGAGCGACGAGGCAAGAATGCCAGGTTTTTTATTTTTATTCCTCAGGAGCCAAAATCGGTTATCTGCTGCGCTGCCAGGGAACTGTCGGCCTGAAGCCCGACTACAGGGTGAGATTGGCGGCTGAAAAAGTCGCTGGATAAGCCCTACATTTATACCGCCAAGGCGCCTTCCCCCAAAACCGATCGTGCGTCGGAAGAGACCTTCGAAAATTCCCTTTGGCAAATAGCCGACCACAAAGCGATTTAACGTTTTTTAAAAGCGTTTCATTTTTCTTAACATTGCGTTCGCTTTGAATCCAAATCTTCGCGCAATCATTAAACCCAGTGTATGGCACGTTTTCTACTACTGTTTGCATTGTCGCTTTGGGGGCTTGTCGCAGCAGCCCAGACCTCGCTTCAGGGCAAGATCACCGAAGAAGAAACCGGAGAGCCGCTGATCGGAGCTTATATCGTTCTCAACAAGAATGGGGTATTTGTGACGGGAACCTCTACCGATATTGACGGCAATTTCAACATTCCCAATGTCGACCCCGGCACATACGACGTGGAAGTTTCCTACACCGGATTTCAGAGAAAACAGATCACGGGAATCCGGGTACTGGCCGGCAAGGCCAACCGGGTAGATGCCACGCTGTCTTCCGAGGCGGTCACCATGGAAGCCGTGGAAGTGGTAGACTATAAGGTGCCCCTGGTCGAGCAGGACAACACCACGCAGGGGGCGGTCATCACCAGCGAAAACATCCGAAACCTGCCCACCCGGAATATCAATGCGATCGCCGCCACGACGGCCGGCATTGCCCAATCCGATGAAGGGGGCGCACTGGCTATCCGGGGTTCGCGTACGGATGCGACGGACTACTACGTGGATGGCATACGGGTACAGGGCAACCTGATCCCCGAATCGGAGATCGACCAGCTGCAGGTGATTACCGGCGGGGTGGAAGCCCGATACGGCGACGTGACCGGCGGTATCATCTCCATCACCACCAAAGGGCCCTCCAACACCTTCAGTGGGGGTGCCGAGGTGGAGACCTCCAGCCCTTTCGATCCCTACAACCAAAACCTGGTGGGCCTGAACCTGACCGGCCCCATTCTGCGCAATAAGAAAGGCCAGTCGGTTTTGGGCTATCGCTTTGCCGGTCGCTATACTTTTCAACGGGACGACGATCCGCCGGCGACCGACATTTTTGTTGCCCGCGATGATGTGATGGCTGACCTGCAAGCCAATCCGGTCATCGTACGCGATGTCGAGCGCTTCGTTGCGGCCGACTTCATGACCGAGGAAACAGTTCAGATGCTCGACTACAACCCCAACGAGAACCTCGATCGCATTGACCTGACCGGCAAAATTGACGCCCGGCTCAGCGATGCCATCGACCTGACCCTGACCGGTGCGGTATCGATCATTGAGAATCAGTTTACCCCCGGTAACGTCCGCTCCTCGAACGCTTTGAATACCGGCTGGCAACTGCTGAACAACCAGAACAACCCCACTCGCCACGACGACACCTACCGGGGCAACTTCCGCTTCCGCCACCGCCTGGGCGTCAATGCCGATCAGACCAATTCGGTGGTGCAAAATGCCGTATATACGCTGCAGGCCGGTTTCGAGCGCCGCCGGGTCGAACTCAGCGATCCCCGCCACGGCGACGACTACTTCCGCTACGGCTACATCGGGGATTTCGACTTCGACTACGTGCCTACCTTTTCGGTAGAGGCGGATACCGTCACCGGCATCCTTTCGCTGCAACACCGGGATTACTTCCGGGTGCTTCGCAATGTAGAATACAGCGATGCCAATCCGGTACTGGTCAACTACAACAATGTTATCGGCCTGGACCTGGGCGAGCCGCTCAACCCCGATATCCCGGACTTCATCGTTGGCGATGTCATTTCGGAGCTGGCGGCTGCGGTAGTGAGCGAGGGCGACTTTCTGGCCTTCAACAGCCAGTTCGACAATGTATTTGCATCCAGTTGGAACTTCCACCGCAACGTGGGTGCAGTGTTCAATCTGAATCAGGACTTCCAGGAGGACGTGTTCACCTTCCAGGCCCATGCCAGCTTCGACCTGGTCTTCGTCGGTTCGGACAAGGCTCGGCCCCCCACTGCCCTGGGTGCTGGGTTTGAGCAGCGTACTCTGCGCCACTACTC
>JAJDFU010000585.1 GCA_020528935.1 Saprospiraceae bacterium
GTGGGGTTAAGGAGTGTGTTGTCAAAGAGGCGTGGTGGGAAAAGGCAGGGGGAACCGGTCGGACCCCTGGCAGAAGCGCGCCAACTTAGCTGTACGTAGTCTAACTAAACTGGCCCGGAATGCCGCGGCGGCTTGGCTTAGCGGCATCATTTTTATTTAGACTAAATCTTAACTAGGGTGATGAAAAAGCTCTACCTCGCCCGCCGTATCGGCCTGGGCGGCTTGAGCCTGGCGGCTCAGCAATTCGACCAGCCCTCGGTAGGTCCGGGCTATTCCAACCAGACCTTCTACACCCTGAACGACGGAGCTACCCAGTCGCATGCCAACACTGCCTGGGACATAGCATTCTCCACCGGCCCGCAGGATGCCGGCATTTTCATCAACGAAGCGGTAGCCACGGCACAGGGGCCTCCCCCTCCCGAGGTCGAGCTCTACCTGCTGGCCGGGAGCGATTTCAGCAATGCGGACACGGCAGGCATGTTGCGCCTGTACAACGATGAAACATCCTGGAGTGAGGGAGCCTTCAATCATGTCAAAGCTCCCTCGGACCCTCTCGACCTGGGCTGGGGTTCGTACAACGTGGTGAACAATCAGGTGCTCGGCACGCGCCTGTACGGCATCAAGCTTCGGGACGGCTCCTTCAAAAAGCTGGAGATCCAATCCCTGGCCGGTGGGGTGTACACTTTTCGCTATGCCGACCTGGACGGCAGCGGCGAGCAGACACAAACGATCGACAAAGCGGCCCATGCTGGCAGCACCCTGGTTTATTTTTCGTTTGCCTCGGGTGAGGTAGTGGACCTGGAGCCCGATACCTGGGACCTGCTCTTCACCCGCTACGTAACCCCGCTGGACGACGGCCAGGGCAACATCCTCGACTACGTCGTGACCGGGGTGCTCTCCAAGCGGGGCGTTGAGGTGGCCCAGGCCGATGACACAGATCCGGCCACTGTGGACTACCGCGATTACGAGGATGAGCTGTCTTCCGTGCCGGATGTGATCGGCTACGACTGGAAAGAGATCGACCTCAGTACCTTCCAATGGTTGGTGATCCCCGACCGGGTATACTTCGTAAAGACGACTTCCAATGAGCTGTGGAAGGTCGAGTTCATCGACTTTGAAGGATCTGCGACGGGCGTTTCCACCCTGGAAAGGACCTTTGTCACCCAACTGACCTCGACAGAGGAGGCCGATCTTCCGCTGGAATCTTTCACCCTGTACCCCAATCCGGTGGCGGACCAGGTCACCCTGGCCGTGGAGTCCGAGGTGGGTGATCCCAGGGCGGAGGTCCGCATCGCCAATTCGCTCGGGCAGGTTCTCTTCTTCCGGGTGATCGACATTCAGCCCGGATGGAATGTGCAAACGTTTTTTCCGGACCTTCCTTCGGGCACTTACTATCTCTCCCTGCAAATGGACGAGGGGCTGATCAGCCAGCCTCTGTTGGTAAAGTAATCGCGTAAAAGCAATGCATATGCGTATCCAGAGAACGATCATGGGGCTGCCGGGCATATTGCTGTCCGTTCTGCTGGGGCTGGCACTATCCTGCCAATCGGGGGCGGGCCCTGCCGAGCGGGAACCGGACCGCTACCCTGATAAGGAAGCTCCGCGCATCATCAGTTTGAGCGGACTGCTCACCGAGATCTTATTCGAATTGGGCCAGGGCGACCACATCGTAGGCCGGGATGTGACCAGTGTGTACCCGGCTGAGGTGCTGGCCTTGCCCAACCTCGGACACGTCAGCCAGTTGAATGCGGAAGCCATTCTGCAATTGAAGCCGACGCTGATCCTGGTAGAGCAGTCGCAGGTGCAACAGGCCGAAGCACTGCACATCCTGCGCCGGGCCGGATTGGAGGTCCTGGAAGTGCCCACTTCCCACAGCCTGTTCAACGCCGTGCAGGCAGCGCGGAGGATCGGGCAGCGCCTGCCTGTGGAAGCGGAGGACATTCGCCGGCTCGAGCAAAAGATCGAACGGGACAGCCTGGCCTTGCTGGAAACCCTCCGCCAGAAAGAGGGAACCCCCAGGGTGCTGTTCATTTATGCCCGGGGAGCCGGGCGCATGCTGGTGGGAGGCAAGGGCACTTCGGCCGAGGCCATCATTGAAAAAGCAGGCGGGCAAAATGCCATTCGCGGCTTTGCGGGCTTTCGCGCGCTGACGCCGGAATCCCTGCTGGAGGCCGCGCCGGATGTCATCCTCATGTTCAGCAGCGGCCTGGAAAGCCTGGACGGCGTGGAGGGGCTTGCCCAGATTCCCGGCATCGAACAGACGCCGGCCTTTCAGCAGGGGCGAATCGTGGCTATGGACGGGCACCTGCTCACCGCCTTTGGCCCGCGGGCCGGCCTGGCTGCCAAGACACTGGCCCGACAAATGCACGACTATGGCCTCATTCAGTGAAACCTGGCTTAGCCGTTTGCTCTCCGTGCCGGTGCTGACCGGATCCTTGCTGGCCACGGCTGCGGCCTCTCTTTTTGTGGGGGCCTATGCCCTCCAGCCGGCCGAGGTTTGCGCCGCCATCTGGCCGGGCCAGGACGATGCCGCCCACTTTCTTCTCGTCCACATCCGCCTGCCCCGCATCCTGCTCGCCGGCACCATTGGAGCGGGACTGGCCATCTCCGGCGCGGCCATACAGGGCTTGTTTCGCAATCCGCTGGCGGACCAGACGCTCATCGGCGTTACCAGCGGAGCCATGTTGTTCGCGGTCCTGTCCATCGTACTGATGAGCTCGGTACTCGCCCTGGTTTCCAGCTTCTTCCGGCAGGCATCTACGGCCTTCCTGGCTTTTTTGGGCGGCCTGGGCACGACCTACTTCGTGTATTTTCTGGCCCGGCGGCGGGGCAGGACAGAAGTGACGACCATGCTGCTGGCCGGCATCGCCATCTCGGCTTTCGCCGCTGCCATCGCAGGAGTTTTCATTTACCTGTCGGACGAGCAGCAATTGCGCGACATCACCTTCTGGAGCCTGGGCAGTGTGAGCGCTGCCAACTGGACCCAGGTGACCCTCACGGGCCCCATCGTCGGGCTGGGCATAGTGGTGCTCCGACGCCATGCCCACGCCCTGAATGCCATCCTGATGGGCGAGACCGAGGCGTTCTACCTGGGCATACCCGTGGAGCGCGTAAAACGAACGGTCATCCTGATAACGGCCCTCATTGTAGGAGCCTGCATCGCCATGAGCGGCATCATCGGCTTTGTAGGGCTGATCATCCCCCACCTGCTTCGGCTGCTGGGCAAAGCGGATTATCGCTTCCTGCTGACCCGCTCTGCACTGGTGGGCGCCCTCTTCCTCATTGGCGCGGACACCCTTGCACGCACCCTTCTGGCTCCTGCCGAGCTGCCTATCGGCTTGCTCACTGCCATGGTGGGCGCCCCGTTTTTTCTTTGGCTGTTGGTGCGGAGCCAGCAAAAAGCCTATGCTACCCTATGAGACGATGCGTAGAAATAGCCGGAAGCACAGAGCCCGCACAGGGCGGGATGGCCGGGGCTGCAGGCCAACCGGCCGTCCCGGTGATAGTGCGACCTCCCGCGGCGGCCCGGCAGTCGATTCGCGTTTTTCCAGAATCCACGGCCTCATGATCCAAGTAACCGACATAGCCGTTCGCCGGGGGCGAAAGCAGATTATTCGGGGCATGTCCTGCACGGTGCAGCCCGGTCAGACCTCGGTAGTCATCGGCCAGAACGGCGCCGGAAAATCGACCCTGCTCCATGCGGTGTCCGGCAGTCTGAAGCCCGCCTCGGGCCGGATTCTCTGGGACCGTATCCCAATGAGTCGGCTGAATGCCCGGGAGCTGGCAAATCGGCGGGCCGTTCTGTCCAAGCAGCCGACAATCGCCTTTCCCATGCGACTTCTCGAACTGGTCAGACTGGGTACCTAAGCCCCGGCCGAGCCCCTGACGAAGCCCAGGGAAGCCAACCTCGGCGAACAAGCCCTGCAGGCAGCAG
>JAJDFU010000094.1 GCA_020528935.1 Saprospiraceae bacterium
CTTCTGGCTTCCCGCCCCGCTGACACAGTGCCCCCCACGAGCGCATCCCCTCCGACCCCGTCCTCAACCCCGTCCGCGACCAGTCGGCGGGTACCCAGTAGCAGCTGTTTCCGCATCACCTGCAGCTGGACCCCTCCGATGCCGAACTGCTGCGCAGCCTGCTAAAGGACATCCAAAAGACCGGCTTCGATATCGAAGAATTCGGCCACAGTTCGTTCGTGGTAAAAGGCATGCCCGCCGAAATGGCCGGCCAGGCCGACGAGGAGGAGCTGATCGAAAGCCTGCTGGAACAGTACAAGACGAATGTGGAACTGGACCTGTCCGTGCATCAGAAGCTGGCCCGCTCGCTGGCCCGCTCGGCAGCCGTATCCAGAAGCCAGCACCTGAGCGAAGCTGAAATGCAGAGCCTCATCGACCGGCTGTTCGCCTGCGAGATGCCCTATCAAAGCCCCTCGGGGCGCCGCTGCTTCCTTACCTTTGAGCTGGACGATCTGGCCAAACGATTTGGCGCCTAGCGCGTTCCCTTTACACTGCACCACCAAATTCATCGCATGCTGCGCCTTACCGACGTCACCAAGAACCTGCTCATCATCAATGTGCTCGTGTATTTCGGGGCCCTGCTCCTGCTCGGGCAGCCCGCCTATCCACCACAGGCCTTCAGCGATTGGGGCATGTACATGCTGGGGATCTTTTTTCCGACCTCCGACTTTTTCCGGCCGTATCAGATCATCTCGCACATGTTCATGCACGGCAGCATCATGCACCTGTTTTTCAATATGTTCATCCTCTTTATGTTCGGCCCGCCCCTGGAAACCCTCTGGGGGCCGAAGCGATTCCTGTTCTACTACCTCTTTGCCGGCTTCGGCGCGCTGGGCCTGCAACTGCTGGTGCAGTGGATCGAGCTCAGCAACGGTTCGGTGCCGCAGGCCTCTGTGAACATCCCCATGGTAGGCGCATCCGGGGCTATCTTCGGCATCCTGGCCGGCTTCGGCATGAAATTTCCCAATTCCGTCATCCAGCTCATCTTCCCCCCCATCCCGATGAAGGCCAAATACTTCGTCCTCATCCTTGCCGGACTCGAGCTCGTTTTCGGCCTGAGCGGGCGGCAAAGCGGCATCGCGCATTTCGCGCACGTGGGCGGCGCCCTCTTCGGCGTATTGCTCATCCTGTACTGGAACCGCTTTGGCAGCCGCCTGGAATAGGCGGTACAACCGGATGCCGTTCTTCGTTGTTAATCTGCCGGACTCGGTCGTAAAGTTTTGACATTATATGGCCAAGACCGTACTTTTGACGGAGCCAAAAAACCACGAGCAAAGGCATGTTTTCTTCCATTTGGAACGATCTGAAGCGAGAGTTTGATAGCGGCAACATGGTCACCCGCCTGATCCTGGTGAACGTAGCCGCCTTTGTGCTCATCAACCTGATCTGGCTGGCCTTTCGCCTGAGCACCGGCCTCATGCGCCCGGAATGGTACACCGAGATCGTTCGCTTTTTCAGCATGCCTTCCTCGCCGTTTTACCTGCTCATCCACCCCTGGACGATCCTCACCCACATGTTCCTGCACGAGGAGTTTTGGCATATCCTCTGGAACATGCTCTACCTGTACTGGTTTGGCCGCATCGTCGGCGGGCTCATCGGCGACCAGCGCATCCTGCCCATCTACCTGCTGGGCGGACTGGCCGGCGGGGTGGTCTTCTTTTTGTCGGCCAACCTGTTTCCCGGCTTTGTGGGCAATGCCCCCTACGCTCTGGGCGCATCCGCAGCCGTCATGGCCATAGCCGTATCCTCGGCAACCGTCGCGCCGGACTACCAGATGAACCTGCTGCTGATCGGGCCGGTGAAACTCAAGTGGATCGTCGGCGTGCTGGTCCTGCTGGATATCATCCTCCTGGGCCGGGACGGCAATACCGGCGGGCATCTCGCCCACCTCGGCGGCGCGATCATGGGCTTCGTGGTGATCCGCCAGTTGCAGGACGGCAACGACTGGACCGCCCGCATCAACGACGGCCTGGACCGGATCGGCCGCTTTTTCCGAAAGCTCACCTCCGGCTCCTCCAAAGGCCCGAAGGTAGCATACCGAAACCCCAAGCATTTCGGCGGCAGTAAGCGCGGCAATGCGCGCAGCGATACGCCCGACCATCAGGATCAGTTGGACGCCATCCTGGAAAAAATAAAGCAGACCGGCTACGAAAGCCTCTCCCAGAAGGAGAAGGATTTCCTGCGCGATGCCAGCAAAAGCTGACCGGTGAAACGAGTATTCCGTTGGATCAATATCCTGCTCCTCGCGGGCACCTTGCTGGCCTTTCTGGCGCCCTGGGTGAGTCCCGATCTCTTCTGGCCGGCGGGCTTCCTCACCCTCTCGCTGCCCTGGTTGCTCCTGCTGAACCTCCTCTTTGTGCTGGGTTGGGCCCTGCTGGGCCAAAAAGAGTGGTACTATTCCCTCATCGCCCTGGCACTGGGCATCCCTTCCCTGCGAAAACTCCTGTCCGTCTTTCCGGCCAACACGGAATACATCGGCAAGACCGAGCTTGCCGTGACCACCTTCAACGTGCAGGGCATGCTGGATCAGGAAGGTAAACCGGAATGGGTGGATATGGAATCGCAATGGGCGCCATTTCCCGTATTAAACCTCACGGACGTACTTTGCCTGCAGGAATTTACTAGCAACGCCAAAAAACGCGCACACTACCTGCAGTGGATTGCCGAACAGACCGGCATGAAGCACCAGCTGTACGAGCCCGGGCACGGCCTGGTCATCTGCTCGGCCTATCCCCTTCGCAGGGTAGATTTTCAGCGCTTTGGCAACCGCAACAACGGCTACCTGATCGCCGATATTGAGATCGAGGGGCGGACCGTACGCCTCATCAACGTCCACCTGGAGAGCAACGACGTCACCCGCCTGGCTCAGAACGTCATGGAAGAAGGGCGCCTGCAGGAAAGAGAAACCTGGGTCCAGGTCAAAGGCATGGCCGGCCGCTATCGCCGCTCGGTGAAGTTGCGGGCCCGGCAAGCCGGAGCGATCCGGCAGCTGATGGCCGAAAGCCCGCATCCGGTCCTGCTCTGCGGCGATTTCAACGACGTCCCTACCTCCTACGTGTATCAGAAGCTGAGCCGGAACATGAACGACAGTTTCCGCCAGGCCGGCCTGGGCCTGGGCGTAACCTACCGCGGCAAGATCCCCGGCCTGCGCATCGATTACATCCTGGCCCCCGAGTCCTGGGCCGTGCACATGCATCAGGTCAGCGATGCCGCCTTCTCCGACCATCGCGCCGTCAACGCCATCCTGCTGATGCCGTAAAGCGGGGACGCGGCTTTTTCCTATTTTTGCGGGCAAAATCACCCTCTGGCCTATGTCCTCCACCCTACACCTTTACAACAGC
This sequence comes from Saprospiraceae bacterium, assembly GCA_020528935.1. GTDB lineage: Bacteria > Bacteroidota > Bacteroidia > Chitinophagales > Saprospiraceae > JAJDFU01. The sequence goes on from JAJDFU010000094.1 coordinate 3,381, forward strand.
CTCAGCCGGCAAAAGGAAGCGTTCGAACCCCTGCACGAAGGGCAGGTCGGCATGTACGTGTGCGGCCCCACCGTCTACAGCGACGTTCACCTGGGCAATGTGCGCTCGTTCGTGAGCTTCGACCTGGTGTATCGCTACCTGGCTTTCCTGGGGTACCGGGTGCGCTACGTGCGCAACATCACCGATGTGGGCCATCTGGAGGGCGATGCCGACACCGATGCCGAAGACAAGATCAGCAAGCGCGCCCGGCTGGAGCAACTGGAGCCCATGGAGATCGTTCAGCAGTACATGAACGGCTTCCACGACATGATGCGGACCTTCAACGTGCTGCCGCCCAGCATCGAACCGCGGGCTACCGGCCACATCCTGGAGCAGATCGCCATGGTGCAACGCATCCTGGATCACGGGTACGCTTACCTCGTCAACGGTTCGGTCTATTTTGTCACGGAAAAGTTTGCGCCCGCACACGGAGTGTCCGGTCAGCTGAGCGGCCGCAGACTGGAAGCCCTGATCGCGGAACACCGGGGCGACCACCAAAACCAACAGGAAAAAA
>JAJDFU010000067.1 GCA_020528935.1 Saprospiraceae bacterium
CGCGTGCCCAACCGCGGTGCCACAAGCGACACCCCCCCGCAATCCGACTTTACCGTAGACCACCAGGCTGTCCGCATCCGCAATCCCCGTCAGGAATTGTACGCCGTGGTACTGCAAAACGGCCGCTGGGACAATGCCGTGATGAGCCTGCGACCTTTTTCTACCCAGGGGCAGAGCTCGCTCTTCGACTATCAGAACAAGGTGATCTTCCCGGCCGGCAAGGAGTTCCGCAGCCTGGACATGCGCAGCCTGCTGGCCCGCTCCCAGGCCATAGCCGAGATCGAGCGCACGCAAACCCACTTCGAGGTGCGCCTGTATCCGCAACTGCCGCGCGCCCAGAAGGTGTATCTCACCCGGCCCGATGCCAACGGCTACTTTGTGGTCGACAATTTCGACCGCAACCTGGACCCCACCACGGCTGCCGACTACGCCGATGTACTTTTTGTACTTCAAACCGCCGATGGCCCCCTGCCCGGCAAGGATGTGTACCTCTTCGGTGCCCTGACCGAGTGGGAGATCAAGGACGAGTATCGCATGCGCTACAACCCCAATGTGAACAGTTACGTCGTCAAGGCTCTGCTCAAGCAGGGCTTCTACGACTACATGTACGTGGCCGTGGACTTCAATTCGGACGATCCCCGGCCCAGCCTGAGCGAACTGGAGGGCAACTGGTTTGAAACCCAGAACCAGTACACCATTCTCGTCTACTACCGGCCTTTTGGCGGGCGCTACGATCAGGTCATTGGCGAGACCACCTTCATTTCCGGCGAATGAACCGTCCTGTTGGCATTGATCTAGGATATTCCTTTCTTGATAGAAAAATTTCGGTCGCTGGTGCCCAGGCGCGTACCATTGTGCCGGAATAACACCGAGATTATGTCCCGTACCCTTCTTCTCTTCTTTGCTGTACTTCTCGCTTCTGCGACCACCGGGCTGAGCCAGAAAGTCTGGTCGCTGGAGGAGTGCATTGAATACGCACGCCAAAACAGCCTGCTGGCCAAACAGGCCCAGTACAATGTGCGCTCCTCGGAATTGCAACTGAAACTCGACAAGTTCCAGCGCTTGCCCAACCTGAATGCTACGGCCAACATCGGCGAGCAATTCGGCCGGACGATCGACCCCACCTCCAACCTGTTCGTTACGCAGAACGTCTTGTTCAACGGGTATCAGATAAATGCCAGCATTCCGGTGTTCAACGGTTTTCGGATCAACAACAGCGTCAAGCAGAGCAAGGTCAACCTCCAGGCCGCCCAGCTGGAAGGTGAAGCTACCCTCAATGATCTGGCCCTGCAAGTAGCCCAGGCATACCTGACTATTCTGCTGTCCGAAGAGCAGGTGGTCAATGCCCAGCGTCAGTTGGAGCTTTCGCAGAATCAGCTCGACCAGGCGCTCAAGCAGATCGCCGCCGGCTCCCTGCCCGATAACGACCGCTACGACTTCGAGGCCCAGCTGGCCCGGGACGAACAGAGCCTGGTGGTCGCCCAGAACAACGTTGACCTCAACTACCTCAGCCTCAAACAGCTCATGATGCTGGATCCGGAAACGGAGATGGAGGTCGAAAAGCCCGAGGTGCCCCGGCCGGCCGTAGATCCCGATCAGTTTGACGCCCGGGAAGTATTTTCGACCGCCATGCAGACCCAGCCCATCATCCGCGCCAACGATCTGCGCCTGGAAAGCAGCCGGCTGGACGAAAAACTGGCCAAGAGCGCCATTTGGCCTTCCCTGTCGGTCTTCGGCAACCTCAATTCCAACTATTCCAGTGTGGCCCGGGATATATCCAACCGAACCTTCATTGAAGGGGTACCCATCCAAAACGACGTGCTAATCAACGGGGAGCCTTCGACCATTACCTTTTTTGAAGACATCCCCCAAATCCCCGAAGCGTATCCCTACTTTGATCAGATCGGGGACAACTTCGGCCAGAGCTTTGGCGCCCAACTGTCCGTCCCGATCTACAACCGCCATCAGAATATCATCGCCGTAGAACAAGCCCGGGTGAGTGCCCTCAACCGGGAGGTGACCAATCAGCAGCAGATCCAGCAGCTCAAGACCGATGTCGAGCGGGCCGTGCAAAATGCCAAGGCTTCTCTGGAGTCCCTGGAAGCCGCCGAGCGCTCGCTGGAGGCGGCCCGCATTGCCTACGACAATGCCCAAAAACGCTTCAACCTCGGCGCCATCAACACCCTGCAGCTGACTACGGCCCGCAATACCCTGGACCAGGCCCAGGCATCCTTTACCCAGGCGCGCTACCAGTACATCTTTGACCTGAAGACGGTCGATTTTTACCTTGGCAAAGAACTTACCCTCGAATAAGCCCCGGCAGAAAAAAGCACAGCATTCATGGCAAAAAAACGAACCAACCGAAACCTCATCATTGGCCTGGTCGCCCTCATTGCGGTGCTTCTGGGCCTGCTCATCTGGCGCAACGCCCGCAAACCCAAGGGAGAAGAAGTAGAGGTAGAACAGGTAGCCCGCCGCACCATCGTGGAAACCGTAGAGGCCAGCGGCAAGATCTTTCCCCAAACGGAGGTCAAGATCAGCTCCGACGTGTCGGGCGAGATCGTGGAGCTGCCCGTAGAAGAGGGCGATTCCGTCGTCATGGGGCAGTTGCTGGCCAAGATCGATCCGGAAGCCATCGAGAGCCAGGTGGCCCGCGGCCAGGCCAATGTGCGCAGTGCCAAGGCCCAACTGGCCAATGCCCGCTCGCAGATCGAGAACTTCATCGCCCAGAAGCAACAGATCGAGGCCCAACTCATCAACGCCCGGGAAGTGCACCGCCGGAATACCGAACTGCGCGAGCAAGGGGTGATCTCCCAGGCCGACTTCGAGACCTCCCTCTCCAACCTCCAGGCTCTGGAAGCCAACCTCAAAGCCGCGGAGGCCAATATCAAAGCATCCAAAGAAAGCGCCCGCTCCGCCGAATATCAGGTGGAAAGCGCCCAGGCCAGCCTGGATGAGCTGCGCACCAATCTGGTGCGCACCACCATCTACGCGCCTACCAGCGGCATCATCTCCCAGCTCAGCGTGGAGCAGGGCGAGCGCGTGGTGGGCACCATCCAGATGACCGGTACCGAAATGATGCGCATCGCCAACCTCAACGCCATGGAAGTGCGCGTGGAGGTGAGCGAAAACGACATCCCCCGCGTATCCATCAACGACGAAGTGGCCGTAGAAGTGGATGCCTATGTAGATCGCATCTTCCGCGGCCGGGTGTACCAGATCGCCAGCTCGGCCATTGCCACCGCTACCCAAACCTCGCTGACCAGCGATCAGGTGACCAATTTCGAGGTGCGCATCAGCATCGACCCCGAGTCGTATAAGGACCTCATCTCACCGGCCAACCCCTACCCGCTTCGCCCGGGCATGTCGGCCACCGTAGAGGTCAAAACGGAGATCCTGGACGAGGTCCTTGCCGTACCCATCCAGGCCGTGACTACCCGGGAAAAGGAAGAACGAGGCGGCAAGGATGCCAAACAAGTCGATCTGGAAGACGAAATCCTGGAGGTGGTCTTCGTCCTGCAGGAAGATACCGTGGACCGGGCGGAGGTAACCTCCGGCATTCAGGACGACCAGTACATCCAGATCGTGGAAGGCCTGGAGGAAGGCCAGACCGTAGTGACCGGCCCCTACAACACCATTGCCCGCAAGCTGGAAGAAGGCGATGCGGTGGAAATCAAGGAGGAGGACGAAGATCGAAAAGGGGGGCGGTGGAGAAAATGACCCGGTCCGCTGCGGATCAACTCATTCTTTTTGTCAAAAACCCCATAGCCGGCCGGGTAAAAACCCGCCTGGCTGCCGAGCTGGGCGAGCCACGCGCCCTCGCCATCTACCGGCGCCTGCTGGCCCACACCCGCCGCCTGGCCCTGCCGCTGGCAGTGCACCGCCTGCTGTACTACAGCGATTTTGTGGAGGAAAAGGACGACTGGCCGGC
>JAJDFU010000640.1 GCA_020528935.1 Saprospiraceae bacterium
TCGGCGGTTGCCGGGAGGGGGCAAATGCGCTCCAGGGCCGTATTGCGGGCCGTATCAAATCCGATGGTACTATCCGGGCCGTAAAGGTCATGGTCGAGGGGGCCGGGAATGCCGACGAAGTGCATCGGATGTTCGAGGGGGAACGCGTGCGCTCCGGTAAGCGTGCCGTCCCCGCCAATGGCAATGACCGCATCGATCTCGAAGGCCTGCAGAGCCTCAAAAGCCGCATGGCGGCCGGAAGCTGTGCGGAAGGCTTCGCTTCGGGCCGTTTTCAGGATGGTGCCGCCCCGGTGCAGGATGTTGCCCACTTTGCGTACGTCCAGGCGCTGAAGGTCGCCCTCGATCATGCCCTGGTAACCCCGGAAAATGCCGTATACGTCCAGCTTGTGGTAATGCGCAGTGCGCACCACGCCGCGGATAGCGGCATTCATGCCGGGGGCGTCTCCACCGGAAGTCAATACCGCCAGTCGTTTGATTGTTGATTCCATAGAGAATTAGCTGGGCTGATGGAAGGTAATGAGCGCCTCGATCGGACGCTTGAGAAACTGGCCGGGCCGGAGCCGGCTGGATTTCAGCGCCTCCAGCATCGAGGGCCGGAAGTAGTAGGCTATAGACCCCACAAAATGCACGGGAAGCGCATGCGCATCATCGTATTTCAGCACATGGCGCTTCAAGAATTCGCGGAATCGCTCCGTTACCAGCTGTGCCAAAAATGGATCCTCCAGGTGCCGATGAATGAAGGGCGCGAAGGAAGCCAGGTATCGATTGGGGTTGGGCTGCCGGTACACCCGTTCCATCACGGTTGCCTTTTCGCCCGGCACCTGGGCCTTGAGCTCCATGGCGCTGCCTCTGGGCAATTCGCGGTAAAAATAGGCCTGAATCAGGTGCTTGCCCAAATCAGCGCCGCTGCCCTCGTCGCCCAGGATATAGCCGAGGCTGGGTACAGTGTCCACTATGTTCTCTCCATTGTACAGGCAAGAGTTGGATCCCGTGCCGAGTATGCAGGCAATGCCGGCCGTCCGGCCACATACCGCCCGGGCCGCTCCCAACAGATCGTGCTCGACCTGCAGAATTGCTTCTTTGGGAAGATCGGGCCTAAGGGCTTCCCGGATTTTGGCTTTTTGGGCCTCCCCCCAGCAACCGGCACCGTAAAAATAGACGGCATTTACCTGGCGGACCCGGGGAAGGCGGCTCACGGCCAATCGCATCTGCTCCTGCAGGTACTCCGCACTGTGCAGCATGGGGTTCATCCCTGCAGTCTGCAGAAAGGCAGGCTGCTCGGAGCCATCGACAAGCGCCCAATCTGTCTTGGTAGACCCGCTGTCCGCTACTAGGATCATGCCGGCGACGATTTGGCGGCAAAGATAGTGTAAAAAGGACGCTAACGGACGCAAGTCGGCAAGGATGTGCGGAGCTTTGAAAATAAAACAAATTGTTTTAAATTTGACCAAAAATAAAGCCATGCAAGCACCGGTTATGACTGAACGGCAGGCAGGTGGCATTTGGCCGATGCGCATTTCGGAGGCTGCCCTGTTCCGCCTGGCATTGTTGGTCTTGATTGGGTATCTGTTCCTGGAAAAGGACATCCGGGTAGAGTTCAACCTGAAAAGCCTGGAGGCTGCTGCCCGTCCTTCGGTCGCACGGGCGGAGGCCGGCTTTTGGCCGGGCCTGGGGGATGCGGCAAAGCCTGCCGGGCTTCATCCGGAGGCAGATGCACTGGCCGGGAAATACCGTCCACTTTCCCTGGTGCTCCATCCCGAGCTCGTGCGGAGCAAGCGCCTTCCGCAGGCGGTCGTTCGCCGGCACCGGCGGCATATACAGACCTATCTGGACCGCTACAGTCCGCTGGCGGTGCGCCAGATGAAGCAGTACCACATACCGGCCAGCATCACGTTGGCACAGGCGCTTCTGGAGTCCGATGCGGGGGATAGTCCTTTGGCTACCCAATCCAACAACCACTTCGGCATCAAGTGCCGCCGGAAGTGCAGGGGATGCACCTGCCGCAATTATGCGGACGATGACGCCTATGACATGTTCCGGGTCTTCCGTTCTGTGGAGGAGGGGTACCGGGAGCACGCCCGGCTGCTTACCGGTGCGCGCTATCGCCACCTGCTTCGCCTGCCGGCAGCGGACTACCGGCGATGGGCGGTGGGCCTCAAGAAAGCCGGGTACGCCACGGACCCGCACTACGCCGACAAGCTGATTCGCCTCATTGAGGAGTTGCAATTGTACCGCTACGACCGGGCTTGAGGGCCAGGCAATTTTCGGAGGCCAAGTAATTGTTGGAAAATCAGTAATTTAGCTCCTTGACCGTATGGGTTTCACCCGGAGGGCCAAACGGATATGAACAGGAGCTTTCCATTTTATCATCAGCTCGATGCCATGGATTGCGGGGCGACCTGCCTTCGCATGGTCGCCCGGTATTACGGCCGGTTTTATTCGCTGGATTACCTCCGGGAGCTCACATACCTGGGCAAGCAGGGGGTCAACCTGCTCAGCATCAGCGATGCGGCCGAAAACCTGGGTTTGCAGACCCTGCCGGTAAAGACCACCGTAAGCCGTCTCATTTCAGATCTTCCGCTGCCGTGTATCGCGCACTGGAAGAGCGAGCAGCACTTCGTCGTGATATACCGGGCCAGTTCAAAATTCATCTGGATCGCCGATCCCGCTGCGGGTCGGTTCAAATTGCCGATAGAAGAGTTCGTAGCCCAATGGGCCTCGGATGTGGACATGGATTCGGGCGAGCCGGTAGGTGTGCTCCTGCTTCTGGAAACCACGCCCGATTTCTTTGCACGCGACAAACAAAAGGTCAACAAAGCGGGCTTCGGCTATATTCTTTCTTACTTCGGGCGATACGGTTCACTGATTACGCAGCTGGCCCTTGGCTTGTTGCTGGGCACCATAATTCAGTTGGTTCTGCCCTTTCTTTTTAAGTCCATTGTGGATGTAGGGATCAACAATGTGGATCCCGATTTCATCCGGCTGATCATAATCGGACTCGCCGTTCTTTTCGTCAGCCAGATCGCTGTGGAGTTGTTTCGGAGCTGGATCATACTGCACGTCGGGGTTCGGGTCAATATCAGCCTGGTTTCCGATTTTCTCATCAAGCTCACTCGCCTGCCGCTTCGCTTTTTTGAGACCAAGCTCACCGGCGACCTGCTTCAGCGCATAGCGGATCACGAGCGGGTGCAGCGCTTTTTGACCTCCACCTCGCTCATTTCCATCTTTTCGCTTGTCACCTTCGTGGCTTTTGCCTTTGTGTTGGCCTTCTGGAATCTGGATGTCTTTTTAATCTTTCTGGCCGGTACCGCGCTCACGATCTTTTGGGTGGCCCTCTTTGGCCGCTGGAGGCGGGAAACGGACTACAAGCAGTTTGATCAGTATGCCGATAATCAGGGTTCGCTGATCGAGCTCATCGGCGGGATGCGGGACATCAAACTGCATCAGGCTGAAAAGCAAAAGCGCTGGGCCTGGGAACGCGTGCAATCCCAACTGTTTCGCACCAGCCTGGACGTCACTCGCATCGATCAATTTCAGCGGTCCGGTGCGGCCCTGATCAACGAAGGCAAAAACCTGCTCATTACGGCTGTTGTGGCCTATGCGGTGTTGGACAACCGCATGACCCTGGGCATGCTGGTGGCCATTCAGTATATCGTAGGGCAGCTCAACAGCCCCATCAACCGGGTGGTGGAATTCGTTCGCGCCCTGCAGGAAGCCAAGATCAGCCTGGAGCGGATGAGTGAGATTCACGACAAACCGGGTGAGGAGAGCGAGGGCGAAAAGATCACCCTGCTCCCCGAGAGCGGCGATCTCGTACTGGAGCGCGTTTCCTTTCAATACGACGGGCCGCACTCCAACAAGGTCCTCCGCAATATTAACCTGCGTATTCCCAAGGGAAAAACCACGGCTTTGGTAGGCACCAGCGGCAGTGGCAAGACCACCCTGATCAAGCTGCTCCTCCATTTTTACGATCCCACGGAAGGCTTTGTCCGCCTGGGCGACATCAGCCTCAGGAATCTGGACAGCCACATCTGGCGTCGGGAGTGCGGAGCAGTCCTGCAGGAAGGCTACATTTTCCAGGATACCATAGCCCGCAATATCGCATTGGGCGACGACATCATCGATAAGGAAAAACTGCTCAAGGCGGTCAAGGCAGCAAACATACAGACCTACATCGAATCCCTGCCCCTGGGGTACAATACCGTGATCGGCCGGGAAGGCCAGGGCTTGTCGCAGGGGCAAAAGCAACGCCTGCTCATTGCCCGCATGGTATACAAGGAGCCGGCATACATCTTCCTGGACGAGGCGACTACGGCCCTGGATCCCTTCAACGAAATGCTCATCATGGAAAACCTGCGCGACGTCTTCCGGGGCAAAACCATCGTCCTGGTTGCTCACCGGGTGAGCACCATCATGGATGCCGACAACATCGTGGTAATGGAAGACGGCGAGATCGTGGAACAGGGCAATCACGAAGAACTCACCTATGTGCAAGGGGCCTACTATCAGCTCGTGCGAAACCAAACCGAACTCGGCGGATGATGGACCAGCCGGACTTCATAGACGACCTGCGCAGTGAAGACGTGCAGGAGGTGTTGGGCACCCCGCCTCCCTGGATCATCCGGTGGGGTTCGGCGGTGGCCTTTGCCATAGTCGTAGCTTTGGGATGGCTGGCGTTTTGGGTGAAGTATCCGGATGTAGTGGAAGCCGACATACGCATCACCACCTCCGATCCACCGCGCCGGCTGTTTGCTGAAGAAGGCAATACCATTTCCCGCATCCTGGTGGCCAACGAAGATACCGTGGAACGCGGTCAGGTGCTCCTGGTCTTTCAGAGCAAGGCCAAATTCGAAGACGTGCTCTCTCTGGAAGACCACCTCTTGTCCTTTACCGAGATTAACGACAGTACCCTGTTGCGCCTGTCTCCGCCGCAAAATCTGCTGTTGGGTGATTTGCAGGACGACCTGTTCGAGTTTTTTGACCAGCAGAATGCGTTCCGGCAGTTGCTCAGCAAAAACCCCAATGAACTGTCCGTTTCGGATATGAGGCGCCGCATCCAGCAATTGCTGCGGGAAATGGAGGTGGAGCGATCCCGCAAAGAGAAGCTGGCCAGCCAGCTGGACCTCGTAAATCAACGGCTATCCATCACCCGAACTCGCCTGCGATCGGGGGAAAGCGGCGTGTCTTTTGACGACGTGCGGCGCATCGAGGAAGACATCCTGGCTCTGGAGCGCGAAATGCAGGGCATAGAGGCGGCCATGCGCAACAAGCAGTTTGAGATCGACAACCTGAAACGGCAGATCGGTGGCGCCAAGGAAGTAGGCAGGGAGTCTCTGGTCATTGCCGGGGGGCGGCTGGAAGAGAGCTACATGCGACTCCAGAACAAAGTAGAAGACTGGAAAGAACGCTATCTGGTCAGCGCGCCCATTCCGGGTATCGTCATTTTTACGAACGAAAACCTCAACGAACAACAATATGTACCCGAGCAGTCGGAACTGATGGTGGTGGCTCCCGCATATCAGACCGAAACGCTGGGCCGCATGACGCTTGATCTGAGCGGATCCGGAAAAGTAAAACCCGGCCAGAAGGTCGTCGTGAAGCTGAGCAGTTTCCCCTTCCCGGAGTTTGGCGCCCTGATCGGCCGCGTGAGCTGGAAAGGAACGGTGCCGACCAACAACACCATACCCATCGAAGTGCGCTTCCCGCAAGGCCTGCAGACCCATACCGGCATTCAGATCGATGCCGTTCGGGAAATGCGTGGAAAGGCCGAGATCATCACAGAAGACAAGCGCTTCATCGAACGCATATTCGAAGGCATGCGCCGCCTCACCAATTGATAAGCCCCTGGATTCAGAGGTGGATCACTTCGCCGTAAGCAGCCGCCGCAGCTTCCATGACCGCCTCGCTCATAGTGGGGTGCGGATGTACGGACTTGATGATCTCGTGTCCCGTAGTCTCCAGTTTGCGGGCGGCCACCACCTCGGCGATCATCTCGGTCACGTTCAGTCCGATCATATGCGCACCCAGCCATTCGCCGTATTGGGCATCGAAAATCACTTTGACGAACCCGGACTTCGCCCCGGCAGCACTTGCCTTTCCCGAAGCGGTGAAGGGAAACTTCCCCACCTTGATCTCATAGCCGGCCTCCCGGGCTGCTTCTTCGGTATGTCCGACGGAGGCTACCTCCGGTATGCAATACGTACAGCTGGGTATATTGTTGTAGTTCATCGGCTCTACATCCATGCCCGCAATCTTCTCCACGCAGATGATTCCTTCGGCGCTGGCCACGTGCGCCAGGGCCGGGCCGGGTACGACATCGCCAATGGCATAGATGCCCGCTACATTGGTGCGGTAGTAGGGATCCACTTCGATGAGGCCCTGTTTGTTGGTTTGTATGCCCAGGCTCTCCAGCCCGAGATCTTCGATGTTGGGCGTCACGCCCGCTGCAGAGAGTACCATGTCGCAATCGATCACACTGGTCTCTCCCGATTTGCGATCCTTCACATGGACTTTGCATCCGCGTCCCTTGGTCTCGACCGATTCCACTGCCGTATTTCCCAAAACATTGATGCCCTTCTTGCTGTACACCTTTCCCAATTCCTTGGATACATCGGCATCCTCCCGGGGAAGGAGTCCCTGTTCTAAAAATTCCACCATGGTGACTTCAGCACCTATGGTGTGATAGAAGTAGGCAAATTCCGTACCAATGGCACCGGCCCCGACGACGACCAGGCGCTTGGGTACTTTTTCGAGGGTCACGGCTTTCCGGTATTCGATGACTTTCTTGCCGTCAATGGGTACGCTGGGCAGTTCCTTGGCCCGGCCTCCGGTGGCGATGATGATGTGGTCGGCAGTGTGTTCTTCTTTCTTGCCGTCGGCTTTGCTGACTTCCACCTTCTTGCCGCGTGCGAGCCTGCCGTGGCCCTCCAGCACCGCTATTTTGTTTTTCCGCAATAAGAACTTCACCCCTTTGCTCATCCCATCGGCTACCTCCCGGCTGCGTTTGACCATGCCCCCAAAGTCGGCCTTGGCCGAATCTACCTCAATGCCGTAGTCTTTGGCGTGTTGAATGTATTCAAAGACCTGGGCACTCTTGAGCAAGGCCTTGGTGGGTATGCATCCCCAGTTGAGGCAAATACCGCCCAGGGCTTCGCGCTCTACTACGGCCACCGTTTTACCTAATTGAGCAGCTCGGATAGCGGCCACGTACCCACCTGGTCCGCTGCCGATGACAATGATATCGTAATGCATGAGAAATGGATTGTCGTTTCGTGAAGAAGGTATATTCCTTTGCGATAGAAGTCGGGCAAATATACACTGCCCTGCACGATGCCCCAAAAGAAAGGAACCCCGCCACTGATCGTGACGGAGCCCGTCTAACTTACTGATACTAATTTATCCTTACGAGCGTGTGCTTCGTTAAGTTTCGCGGACAGGGATGCGAAGACCCAGAATCCGCTGAAGCTACTGACTTAATTTTCGCTGATTTGACCAAATCGGAAACCGCCCGAATGTCTCCGAACAACCGGAGCGGTCACTTGAGAAGAAGAGAATTGATGTGCGATTGTCTAACATTGGTATTTCTTGATCGCATGGATCAAGGTAATCATTTAAACAGATTCAATCAAACGAATAAACGAATTCATTATGTAAGCATCGATGTAATTTTTTTGGTTAAAGATTTGTTTAGCATACTTTTATAGAGTTTTAAAAAATGACTTTTCACAACCAAATACATTGATTTACAGGGTGCTGTTGTTTTTTTCCACATTCCCTTCCACAGCGCATATACCGATCAGGGGTAGGAGCCGGCCCGGCACCACCGGAAAGCAGCCTAAACAAAAGGGCAAACCGCACGTTTGGTTCTCGTTTGCTTTTCTGATCACCATTGACTAATACGATCCAATGAACCAATTTTCTTCGCGATCCAATGGTCGCGTCAACGGAGTGGTACAGCCTGTTTCCGGGACCGACGAGGATCTGGGTACTTTTCACCAAGCCACCTCCGTGGATACGCCGTTAACTCCCTCGGCTTTCGAATTGTCAGACGAGGAAAAGATCGAGCAGATCGCCGTACACTTCGAGGAGATCATGGATATTCTGGGACTCGACCTCCGGGACGATTCCCTGCAGGGCACCCCGAGGCGAGTAGCCAAAATGTACGTCCAGGAGATCTTCAGGGGGCTGAATCCCGACCACAAGCCCAAGGCTTCTCTTTTCGAGAATAAGTTTGCGTACAAGAACATGCTGGTGGAGCGCAACATCACGGTAAAATCAACCTGCGAGCATCATTTCCTGCCCATTCTGGGCAAGGCCCATGTAGCATACATCCCCAACGGAAATGTGATCGGCCTGAGCAAGATCAACCGCATTGTAGACTACTATGCCCGCCGCCCACAGGTGCAGGAACGGCTTACCAAACAGATCGGCGAGGAGCTCCGAAACACCCTTCAAACGGAAGACGTGGCGGTGTATGTGGACGCCCGGCACCTGTGTGTGGAAGCCCGAGGCATTGAACACGACCACAGCAGTACAGTGACCGCTGATTACAGCGGCCGGTTTCTGAATGAACATATCCGCCAGGAATTTCTTCAAGCTATAAGAGGATAAAAACAGTTTCATGGAATTATTGCAGGATAAGAAGGTACTCATCATAGGCGGTACCGGGGGGATAGGCGAGGAAGCGGCTAAGCTCATCCAGAAAGCGAATGCGGAACTCTACCTTACGGGCAGGGATGTCGCCAAGCTCCACAAGGCGGCCGAACGCACGGGAGTGCCCAAGGATCGCTGCTTCGAACTGGACGTCACCCAGGCCCCTCAGGTGGAGGCATTGGCCAAGCGACTCACCGAGCAGTTTGGAGCGCTGGACGTTCTGGTCAATGCGGCCGGGATCGGCATCATCAAGCCGCTCGAAAAGCTGGAGCCCGAGGAGTTTGCGCAGGTGGTGCAGGTCAATTTGCAGGGCGCCTTCCACGTTATGAAGTATTTCCTGCCTCCCATGAAGGAGAAAAAAGAGGGGCTGGTCATCAATCTGCCCGGTGTGCTGGGCAAAGTGCCTATGGCGGGGGCAGCGGCCTACGCGGCCTCCAAATACGGCCTGAATGGAATGGTGAAATCCATTCGCGAAGAACTTCGCCGCACCAATGTCCGCATCACCAACCTTTACCTCGGTGGCACAGATACACCGTTCTGGGACGACATCGACATGCGCGTGAACCGCGACAAATTCGTCACGGCCCGGGAAGCCGGGCGCGCCATCTGGTTCTTGTGTCAGCAACCCAGCTCGGGCGTGGTATCTGAAATGGTGTTGCAGCCCTTTAATCACCAGGCTATCTGATGCGGTTTTAATCCTGGTATATCGCTATTAAAGAGGTTTGGGCGCGCCCAGACTCGACTCCAGGTGATCTGGAATCCCCCGACCACTTCGCTGCCGGTGTGCAACGCTCTTTTTTTTACAGGGAATAGAAGCCATCTCAAAGTGTTATTAATGGCGCAAAGGAGATGTTTCGGTGCCCGGTAAGGCGCAAAAACGGAGCCTGCTTTAGCAAGGGTCCCCTTCCCCTTACATCCTGAAGCTACGTGCTTGCAGGCCGGAGTGCCCTTCGGCACGGAGGTGTGACGCTTTTGGTAACGAAACCGGGTGCCAAAAGATCCGTATGCAGCCCAAAGGATAGCGTGGAGATGGCTTCTAAGCAGCTTTTAGCTAAATGCGCTCCGGAGTTGTTCTGTACAGGCAGGATGTTTACCTTGCGGTAGCCTAACCAAACATCCGTTATTCATGTCCGCCTTAGCACCCGCTCAAGAGCTCCAGTTCACCGAATTCATGGAATACCTGGAGCAGAAAAACCCCCATCAACCCGAATTCCTGCAAGCTGTGCGCGAAGTAGCTGGCTATGTGGTACCCTTCATCGCCAGCCACCCCAAGTATCAGGGGAAATCCATTTTATACCAGCTCACCGAACCCGACCGCATTGTTCAGTTTCGGGTGACCTGGGTGGATGATCAGGGTCGCGTACAGGTCAACCGCGGCTACCGGGTACAGTTTAACAACACCATCGGTCCCTACAAGGGAGGCCTTCGTTTTCACCCCTCGGTCAATGCCAGTATTCTCAAGTTTCTGGCGTTCGAGCAAATCTTCAAAAACAGCCTTACGGGCCTGCCGCTGGGCGGTGGTAAAGGCGGCGCTGATTTTAATCCGAAAGGGAAAACCGATACTGAGATCATGCGCTTCTGCCAGGCTTTCATGCTCGAGTTGGCCCGCCACGTCGGGCCGCATACCGATGTGCCCGCCGGTGATATCGGAGTAGGGCAGCGCGAAGTCGGATACATGTTTGGCATGTACCGCAAGCTGCGCAACGAGCACACCGGTGTGATCACGGGCAAGGGCATCTCCTACGGAGGCAGCAAGCTGCGGCCCGAGGCCACCGGTTATGGCCTTTTGTTCTTTGTGGAGGAAATGCTCAAGGAGATCAACGAGATCCTGGCCGGTAAAAAGGTCGTCATTTCCGGGGCGGGCAACGTAGCTCAGTATGCCGCAGAAAAGACCCTTCAAATGGGAGGTATTGTCCTGGCCTTGTCCGATTCCAAGGGCGCGGTTTATGCCAAAGAGGGTATCACAGAGGAAATGCTGGCTCGCGTTATGCACATCAAGAATGTCGAGCGGGGCAGCCTGAAGACCTTTGCCGACGAGTACAAACTCCTCTACATGCCCGCTGAGCGGCCATGGTCCATACCTTGCGACATTGCCCTGCCCTGCGCGACCCAAAACGAGCTCAACGAGCAAGAGGCCAAGCAGCTCATAGCCAACGGCTGCAAACACGTGGCGGAAGGCCCAAATACGCCATCCACGGCACAAGCGCCTCTCCCCCTCACAACCCACGCCCCCCACAAACACCCCCCAACAACCCGACACAACCCGCC
>JAJDFU010000278.1 GCA_020528935.1 Saprospiraceae bacterium
GTTTTCAGCCACTTATCGTCATTATTCACGGTAATCCGTGAATAATTCGGGTTAGTAGATCTGGAAGCGGTACACTCTGGCTCCTTTCAGGCAGCGCAGATGCATTAGATAGATCCCCGCCGGCCATCCCTGCAGCCTCCAGGTGCGGTCCGGCGGTATGGGACCCGCCAGGAGGCTCCTGCCCTGTAAATCGAGGAGTTGGAAGTGCGTGCAGTTGTCCGGGAGTGCGGTCGCCTGCAGCGTATTTCGATCGAGCCGGATAAACTGCAGGGTGCCGTCGCTTTCCGGAGCGGTTTCTTTCGTGGAAACGGTTATGGAGATGCCGGCCAGGAAGAGATCCAGCTGATTGGCCTGGGGCATGGCGTCGTGCTGCAGGCGGCCCGAGAAACTTCCGCCGGCCAGAAGGTCGCCCTGGGCGGTAGAGGCGATTGCACTCAGGAAAACGCCTTCGTCCGACCGCAGGCCGGTCAGGCGAAGGATGCTCAGGTCTTCATCCAGGGCCATGGCAAAGCCGGACTGCTGCCCTGTGCTGGAGATCTGTAGATCGCCGGCCTGGAGTGTTCCGTTGAAGGTGCCGCCAATGGCGAGCAGGTCATTCCGCTGGTGGAGAGCCAGGGCCCGGACGTTGCCGGCCCCTCCGTAGGACGCGGCTTCGATCGTTTGGCCCTCTTGATCCAGCAGGGCGACAAAGCCGTCGGGCTGGGCATTGGTACTTTGCAGCGCGATGCCGTCCTCAAAATTGAGTAGGCCGGAAAAATAACCCGACAGAACGATGGCGCCGGTGGGGGTTCGTTCCAGGCCGGTGAGCTCATCGTCGAGTACACCGCCCAGGCGCTTGGCCCATCGCATGGAGCCGCCCGGGCCAATGCGCAGCAGAAAGATGTCGTTGTCGAAGGTGCCGGCGGCCAGGGTGGTGTCGGCCAGGCGAAGGGTATCGTTGAACACGCCGCCCAGGATGAGGTCGCCGCCGGGCAGGGGAAGCAGCCGGCGGGCGCGGGTATCGCCGCTGCCTCCGAAGGTGAGGGCCTGCTTCAATTCTCCGGATCCGCTGAAGCCAAGCAAGAGGGCGTCGGTATCGCCCGAAGCGTCGAGTCGCGTTTCCCGGATGCGGAGGGTGTCGCCGAAGAAACCGCACATCCACAGGGTTTCGTCTTGCCATCGCAGGTCGCCGCCCCCTTTCAGGCCCCGGCCGTCCATGCTGAGCGCCCATGGAATGCCCACCGGCACTGCGGTACAAAGAAAGAGCGACTTATTGCCCTGGGGAGAGACCAGATTGGTATCGGCCAGTTCGAGGACGCCCCGATAGCTGCCCAGGGCCGCGAGCTCGTCATCGGGCAGGGGAAGCAGGGCGAGCAATTCATCGTCCTGGCTACTGCCGATTTGCCAGCTCCAATCCCACTCGCCCCGGCTGTCGGCCCGGCCGAAATACACATCCTCCCCGCCGCGGGAAGTAAAGGGAATACCGCTCCAGACGAACGAACTGGAGAAGCGCCCGCCCAGGGCGATGGCATCGGCATTCATCGGTCGGACCAGGTCCAGTACTTCCAGCCCGTCGCCGCCGCGGGCCTGGAAAACCTCCCACACCTCCTGAGCCGGGGCGGTCAGAGGCAGCAGGAATACGATGAGCGGGATCAGCTTGTATAACATAGTGCTTGGTCATTCGTTATGGGCTTGCAGAATGCGGCAAACCCCTATCTTTAATTCTTATGAAAAGGACGTTCTACCTGCTTCTTTTGTTGTTTACCGGCTTCGTTTCAGCTTGCAATTCGAATGACCCCAATGGAAATAGGGCCGAGGTACCCGGCGAAGACCCCGGCCTGCAAGCCCTCAATCAACAGATCGCCGAACAGCCCGCGAACGACGAGCTGTATTTTCAGCGGGCAAATTACTACTACCAGCAGGAGGCATACGACGAAGCCCTAGCCGACCTGGACCGCGCCCTGGCGCTGGACTCCACCATGGTGGATTACCACCACCTGCTCGCCGACGTCTACCTGGATTACTACAAGTCCTATGAGGCCCTGAAAACCCTGGAAAAGGCGGCGGACCAGTTTCCCTCTTCCATACGCACCCTGCTCAAGCTCAGTGAGTTTCAGCTGATCCTCAAGCAGCACGAGGCCTCCATGCGCACCGTAGATCGCATCCTGAAACAGGACCCGCAGAATGCAGAGGCCTATTTTATGTTCGGGTTGAATTTCGAGGAACTGGGCGATACCTTGCGGGCGATCAACAGCTATCAGCAGGCTGTAGAACTGGATCCCGATATTCTGGATGCCTGGATCAGTCTGGGGCAATTGCATGCCGGGCTGGGCAACGACATTGCGGCCCGCTTTTTCGACAATGCCATTCGGGTAGCTCCGCAGGAGCCGCAAGTGTATTTCGCCAAGGCGGCCTATCTGTCCGATCAAAACCGCCTGCAGGAGGCGCTGGAGGTGTACGACGAGCTGATCCGGATCTCGCCCCAATTCACCGCAGCCTATTTCAACAGCGGTCTTTTATACCTGGACCTCGACTCCCTGGATCGCGCCCGGCAAATGTTCGACATGGCGGTCAAGGTGGATCCGGCCTATGTGAAAGCCTACTACTACCGGGCGGTGAGCCGGGAGATGATGGGAGATCTGGCGGGGGCCAAAACCGATTACGAGCAAGCCCTTCGCCTGGCCCCCGACCTGAAGGCCGCCGAGGAAGCGCTGGCGCGTCTGGCCAGGGCGCAGCAGACCCAGTAGGGAAGGCGGATCAAAAAAATATATCGCGGATGCAACGGTAGTGCTTTTGTCCTGTCCTTTCCAATGATCGCTAAAAGCAACAGAGACCTAAGTCACGAAAAACCATGCAAGCGCTTAAGCTCGTGGATATTGAAAGATCCCAGTCACGTAAAGCCCCCAACTTGGACTACGCCAGCACGCACAAGGATGTCGTAGAACGATGTAAGCATGGCAACCGGCAGGCACAATTCGAATTGTACCGCCTCTATTCGCGGGCGATGTACAACATTTGCCTGCGCATGTTGCGCAACGAGCAGGACGCCGAAGATATCCTTCAGCGTTCCTTCCTCGATGTGTTTTCCCATTTGGACTCTTTCCGCTATCAGAGTTCGGTCGGGGCCTGGATCAAACGGATCGTGGTAAATAACTGCATCAATCACCTCAAGCGCAATAAGGTCCATTTTGAAGCATTCGAACCCCGCCACGCCGCCGTGGAGGATGCTCCCGTACCATTGCGCGAAACGGACATGGATGTGGAACGGATCAAGCATGCGGTCGGCCAACTGCCCGATGGCTACCGCGCCGTGTTTACCCTCTATCTGTTCGAGGGATACGACCATCAGGAGATTGCAGAGATCATGGGGATTACGGAGGCTACCTCCAAATCCCAACTCAGCCGGGCCAAACAAAAAGTGAAACGACTGTTGACCCAAGAACATACGCGTTCAAACCGATAGGACATGAAAAGGGATAATCTGGAACAATTTATCCATCAAAACAGGGATGCTTTTGATGACGCGCTGCCCAGTCTCAAAGTATGGGCGGAAATCGACCGGGCCCTGAACCAGCAAGATCCGCCGGTGCGCCGGGTACGCCAATGGAGGCAGTACCTCGCCATCGCCGCTTCGGTGGTTCTGCTGGTGCTCAGCGGAGTAGGGGTAGGGATATACCTGGGGCCCGGCGCCCAATCTTCCAAGACCGTTGCGCTCAGCAACATTGTTCCGCAGTACGCCGGGATGGAACGGCAATTTCAGCAGCAAATCGATCAGCGCCTGGCTCGCCTTTCCCGTTACGGGCAGAACGAAGCCGCGGTGCAGGATCTTGAGCAACTGGACAAGGTGATGAAAGAGCTTCAGGAGGAGCTGAACTACGCACCCAAAGGACAGGAAAAGCAAATCGTAGAAAATATCATTGTCACGAATCAGCG